>DASYRU010000446.1:0-2021 GCA_036004165.1 Actinomycetota bacterium | reverse complement strand
GCCTGGTGCCGGCAGCACGAGGCAGACGTCGCCGAACTCGTGCCACAGGTAGCCGGCGGCAAGGGCGGCGTCGTAGGCGCGCTCCAGGGCGGCCCGGTCGACGAACGCGCCGAGCAGGTCGAGGTGGCTGGCCTCTGGTTCGTGGAGGCCGGTGAGGAGCCCGCCGACCGCGCGGAGGCGGTGGCCGGGCCCGATCCGCAGCCTGGTCACGCCGGCGCCGGCCACCACCCCGCCGTCGTCGCCGGCGGCGGTCTCGAGGGCCCTGACCACGGTGGTGCCGACCGCGACCACCCGGCCGCCGTCGGCGCGGCAGGCGGCCACCGCCGCCGCGGTCGCCGCCGGGACCTGGTAGGGCTCGGCGGGGACGAAGCGGCGGTCGGTGGTCGGGTCGCCATAGGTGGAGAGCCCGGCGTGCAGGCTGATGGTGGCCAGCGCGATCCCCCGCTCGCGCAGGGACCGGAGGGTCTGCAGGGTGAACGGCCGTCCGGCGCTGGCCATCTCGGCCGAGCCGGGGCTGGCGGCGAACAGCGTCTGGTAGTGGTGCAACGGCCATGGCTGGGGGACGTGGGCGTAGCGGACCGGGCGGCCGGCCCGGTGCAGCGCCTCCGCCAGCCGCTCCCCGTCGGCGTCGAAGGCGAGCCAGACGAGTGGCGCCGCCTCCTCGTGGCGGCCGAGGACGGTGGCGGCCAGGCCGCCGGCGAAGCTGAGCCGTTCGCCGGGTGGGAGCGGCGGGGCCGGTGGCCGGGCGTCGGTCGGCACCAGGGCCGGGTCGCGCCCGTCCGTGGGTACCCCGAGTGGCAGCGCCGCCCAGCGCTCGCCGGCGCGCGCGGCCAGGCGGATCTCCAGTTGGACCCCGGCGGCGGTGCGGCCGAGCAGGCTGGCGGGGAGGGTCCTTGAGTCGTTGACGACCAGCAGGTCGCCCGGTGCCAGCAGCTGGGGCAGCTGGTGGAACCGGTGGTGGCTGACCGCCCCGGTGGCGCGGTCCAGCAGCAGCAGGCGGACGTGGTCGCGGCGCAGCCCGCGGGCCTCCGGGGGCGCGCCCGCCTCCAGCTCCGGCGGGAGGGTGAAGCGGACGGCGCTGCGCATCGGCCTAGCGGCCGCCGAGGCCGACAGACCGGGGCGGCGGGAAGTCGGCCGCCTCCAGGCGCTGGCCGCTGGCGGCCGCGTCCGCGGCGAGGCGCACGAAGACCTCGGTACGGTCCTCCGGACGGGCAAGGGTCGCCGGGTCGTCGTCGGGGAGGGCGGCGGCGTGCATGGCGGTCGCCATGTCGCCAGGGTCGACCGAGTTCACCCGCACGCCGGTGCCGTCCAGCTCGCTCGCCCAGATCCGGGTCATCTGGTCAAGGGCCGCCTTGGACACGCCGTAGGCGCCCCAACCCGGATAGCCGACCACGCCAGCGTCGCTGGAGACGTTGATGACGCTCCCGCGCCCGGCGGCCAGCATGGGCCCGAGCAGCGCCTTGGTGAGCAGGAACGGGCCGAGCAGGTTGACGGCGAGCACCCGGCCGAGCGCCTCGGGGTCGGTGTCGAGCAGGTAGGGCATGGGGGTGGGGCCGAGCTCGGAGGCGTTGTTGACCAGCACGTCGACCCGGTCGAAGGCGGTGAGCGCGGCGGCCGCCACCCGCTCCACGTCGGCCGGGTCGCCGACGTCGGCCGACACCGCCACCGCCCTGGCTCCGAGCGCCTCCACCTCGGCCCGCACCCGCTCGAGCGGTTCCGGGCGGCGGGCCACCAGCAGCAGCTCGGCCCCTTCGCGGGCGTAGGCGAGGGCGACCGCCCGTCCGAGTCCCTGGGAGGCGCCGGTCACCAGCGCGGTGGTGCCGGCCAGACGGCCGGCTGCTGGCCGAGTCATCTTTGGACCTCCGGTGGTCCGGCAGGTGGTGCCGGCATGGTGCGCCCACCGCCCCGATTTTGTCAACATTACTGTTGACTTAATGTGAACCCGTTCACCAGGGGCCATGCGGTTCGTCCGCCGGGAGAATGATTTGCCGGCTAGCGATTGCCCCGGTAGGCTGTTCGCT
>DASYRU010000445.1:0-8239 GCA_036004165.1 Actinomycetota bacterium | reverse complement strand
CGACGTCGTCACCGTCCTCGACCACGTCACCATCAGCAACGGCATCGGCTGGAGCCCTGACGGGAGCCTGATGTACTACGTGGACACCCCGACCCGCCGGGTCGACGTCTTCGACGTGGACCGCCAGTCCGGTCTGGTGGCACGGCGCCGGACGTTCGTCGACCTCGGCCGGGCCGCCGGCTTCCCCGACGGGCTCACGGTCGACGCCGACGGCGCCGTCTGGGTGGCGCTGTGGGACGGCGGCGCGGTCCACCGCTACACCCCGGCGGGCAGGCTGGACCGCGTGGTCGAGGTGCCGGCGACGCGGACCACCGCGTGCGCCTTCGGCGGCGCGGACCTCGGCGACCTCTACATCACCACGGCGACCGTCGACCTCGGCCCCGAGCGGCTGGCGCGGCAGCCCATGGCGGGCTCGGTGTTCGTGCTCCCCGCCGCCGGCGCCGGCCTGCCAGGCACCCCCTTTGCCGGCTGAGTCACTCAGCCGGCAGCCACACGTTCCTCGCCGGGCGCGGTGGTGTCCTGAGGCCGCCGGAGTGCAATCGTATTCATGCTAGGCTGGCGGCGATGTCGACCAGCAAGGGCGGTCCCGGACCGGCGCCGGGCGGCGTTCCCGCGGGGAGCGAGCCGTCGGCGCGGCCACCGGGCCGTCGCCCTCCCGCGACGATGCGTGACATCGCGGCCGTGGCCGAGGTGTCCCAGAGCACGGTGTCGCGGGTGCTGAGCGGGGCCCCGACCAGCGTGCCGATCGCGCCCGAGACCAAAGCGCGCGTCATCCAGGCGTCGCGCGAGCTCGGCTACCGGCCGAATCCGCTGGCCCGTGGCCTGCGGGGGGCGTCGACGAACCTGATTGGCGCAGTGGTCAGGGACTTCAGCGACCCCTTTTTCGCCGGGGCGATCGAAGCCCTGGTGGTCGAGTCGATGGCGCACGGCTACAACGTGGTGCTCGGTCATGTCCATGGCCGCCTCGACGAGGCAATCTCGTTGACCTCGGTGCTCGAGACCCGGCACACGGATGCCATCGTCCTGCTCGGCGACCTCCAGGTGCAGCCGCAGCTCCTGGCAGATCTACGAAGCTCCAGCGTGCCCGTTGTCGGCCTCTGGCAGGGGACGAGCCCACTCGAGTTCCCGACGGCGGACAGCGACGACCGGGCCGGTATCTGGGCCGGGCTGGAGTACCTCGAGTCCCTCGGGCACCGGAGGATCGCCTTCCTGAGCGCCGAGCTGCTGGTCGACTACCGGGTGCGGGAGGACACCTACGTCGACTTCATGCGCGAGCGGTTCGGCGGCGTACCGTCCGGCTACCTCGAGCGATGCCCCAACAGCCTGGCCGGGGGCGACGCCGCGCTGCGCCGTCTGCTCGACCTCCCGGAGCCACCCACGGCGGTGGCGACGTCCACGGACCTGGTGGCCGTCGGTGTACTGCACGCCGCCCACAGCCTCGGCACCACCGTCCCCGACCAACTCTCCGTGGTGGGCTTCGACGACATCCTGATCGCCAGCCACACGGTGCCCGCGCTCACCACGCTGCGGATGCCGATCCAGGAGATCGTCGGTCATGCCGTCGCCCTTGCGATCGCCCTGGCCCGCGACCCGGATGCGATGCGCGAGCCGAGCCTGGAGGTCTTCAAGCCGGTCCTGATCGTCCGGGACTCCACCGCGCCACCGGCGGCCCGCCACCGCTGACCTCGCGCGCTCCAGGTCAGCAGGGCATCCACACCCGCATGGCCCCGGCCCCCCGGTTGGCCCAGGCGAAGTAGGGGATCGCGCCGGCGACGCCGGCCGCGTCGGACGCGGGCGTGCCCGAGCGTGCGGGCCGCCGCCTGACCACGGGAACCGAGATCCCGACGACGGCATCGCCGATGTCCGGCCGGGGAACCGTCGCGGGCTCCCGGCCGGGGTCCCAGCACAGGTCCTCGAGCTCGGTCTCCGGTGGCAGGTCGGCCGATTCGACGCAGTAGACCAGCGGGCCGCGCTGGACGGCGACACAGCCGCGGACGGCGTCGACCCGCGGGTCGGGCTCGACGACGCGGACCGGCATGTCGAGCTCCAGGACGACCGTGTCCCCGGCCTTCCAGCGCCGAGACAGCTCGGCGGCGCCGGTGCCGGTGGCGAGCGGCTCGGTCCCGCCGGGCCCGGTGACCGCCGCCGATCGGCACCACGACGGCGCCCGCAGCGACAGCGTCCAGGGGCGGTCGGGTGTCTGGACGACGCTGACCGTCACCCGGCCGTCCCAGGGGTAGCCGGTGTGGACCGACAGCCTGGCGGTCCCGCCGGCGACCTCGGCATGGATCTCGGCGGTGGCGTACTGGTGGAGCTGGATCCCAGTGTCGTCGCTGGTCGCCAGGTACTGCTCGAAGGAGCTCAGCAGCCGCATCAGGTTGGGCGGGCAGCAGGCGCAGGGATACCAGGGGGCGCGCTCGCCGTGGCCGGGCGGCTCCCAGGCGCGTCGGGTCCGGCGCTGCAGCGGGTTGACGTAGAAGAACCGGGTACCGGTCGCCGAGACCCCGGACAGGACGCCGTTGTAGACGGCCCGCTCGATGGCGTCGGCGTAGCCGGCCTCGCCGGTGGCCAGGAGCAGGCGCCAGGCCAGCATGACGCTGGCGATGGCCGCGCACGTCTCGGCGTACGCCCGGTCGGGCGGGAGCTCGAAAGGGTCGCCGAAGGACTCGTCGCGGTGGCGGCTGCCCATCCCGCCGGTCAGGTACGTCCTGGTCGACATCAGGTCCTGCCAGCGCCGCCGCACGGCAGCCAGCAGGGCGTGGTCGTCGAGCTCGACGGCCACGTCGACGGCGCCGCAGTCGAGGTAGAGCTGCCGCACGGCGTGGCCGGCCACGGTGGCGGCCTCCCGGACCGGTTCGTGGTCCTGCCAGTAGGCGGCGCCGAAGCGTCCCTCGCCCAGCAGCCCCCCGCCCCGCAGGTCGAGCATGCGGGCGGCCAGGCCCAGGAAGCGCCGGTCGCCGGTGACCCGGGTCAGCTCGACCAGCGCCATCTCGATACCGGGGTGCCCGTCGACCCCGTCGCGGCCCGTGGGCCCGAACTCCTTTTCGATCCGGTCGGCGGCCCGCACGGCGATGGCCAGGAGCCGGTCGTCGGCGAGGGCACGGTGCCAGGCGACCGCCGCCTGGATCAGGTGCCCGACGCAGTAGAACTCGTGGCCCCAGGCGAGGTCGACATGCGGGACGCCGCTGCCGACCACCTGGACGTAGCTGTTGAGGTAGCCGTCGGGACGCTGGGCCGCCGCCACCAGGCCGATCGCCTGGTCAGCGGCCGCCGCCAGGCCGGGGTCCGGGGCACGGCCGAGCTCCCAGCCCACCGCCTCCAGCCACTTGTAGACGTCGGAGTCCAGGAAGGGGAGGGTGGCGCCCGAGGTGTCGGCGCGGGCTCGGTAGCGCCCGTCCCCGCCGGCCGCCAGGCGCAGGTTGTCCAGGGTCCCCGAGCGCCCCAGCTGGTCGAAGCCGTGGGGGATGGTGCGCTCCCGGTTGACCCGCTGGCGCTCGGCCAGGAACCCGTCCAGGATCGTGACCCGCGAGGGGCCCAGCGGCCGCAGCCGCGACCTCGCCGTCCCCGCCGGCCGGGAGTCGGTGCTCATTTCACCGCCCCGCTCATCAGGCCGGTCACGTAGTACCGCTGCAGCAGCAGGTACACGAGCACGCAGGGGATGATCGAAATGGTGATGCCGGCCTGGAGCATCCCCCAGTCGGTGCCGCCCAGGCTGGTCTCGGTCCGGGCCGCGGCCAGGATCAGCGGCAGGGTGAAGCTCGAGCCCCTGCTCATGAGCACCAGGGCGCCGAGGAACTCGTTCCAGGACATGATGAAGGCGAACAGGGCCACGGTGACGATCGCCGGCCTGGCCGAGGGGACGCAGATCCGCAGCAGCACCTTCCAGGACGAGGCGCCGTCGGTGATGGCCGCCTCCTCCAGCTCCCGCGGGACGGCGCTGAAGCTGTTGCGCAGGACATAGAGGCTCAAGGGCAGCTGGATGGCGGTGTGCAGGATGGCCAGGCCGACCAGGGTGTTGGTCAGCCCGACGCGGGCGAACAGCAGGAACATCGGCGTCAGCAGCGCCTGGTAGGGGACGATCAGCGCCAGCAGCAGGAAGACGAAGATGACCTCCTTGCCCGGGATCGGGAACCGGGCGAGCGCGTACGCCGCGGGAATGGTGAGCAGGAGCGTGAACGCGATCGTCAGCAGGGCCGTGCCGAGGCTGTTGGCCAGGTAGGTGGGCAGCCCCTGCTGGTAGGTCCAGAGCCGCTCGTAGCTGTCGAGGCTCAGGCCGTGGGGCAGGTAGGTCGGCGGGGAGGCGGCCGCCTCCGCGGTCGGCTTGACCGAGGCCAGCACCGACATGAGCAGCGGCAGCAGCATGACCGTGCAGATGGCGATGCAGAGGGCGCCCAGCAGGTAGCGCGCCCGCCGCGGTCGCGACCGGGCGGCCACCGTCCGGCTCCGGCGCAGGGCCACGGTGGCGGTCACGCGTGGCTCCGGCGGGTGAGGAGCAGCTGCACCACGGTGAAGGCCAGGATGGTCAGGGCCAGGATCAGCGACAGCGCCGCCCCGTAGCCGAGCCGCAGGTAGGGGAAGGAGTTCAGGTAGACGTAGAACACCGAGGTCGCGGTCTCGTTCTGCGGCTGCCCGGCGGTCATGATGTAGAACTGGTCGAAGGCAAGCAGCGAGCCGATGACGCTGACCAGGGTCACCACCAGCACCGTGCGCAGGGTCAGGGGCAGGATCACCCGGGTGACCCGCTGCCAGTAGCTGGCCCCGTCGACCAGGCTGGCCTCGTGGATCTCGGTGGGGATGGCCTGGATCGCGCCAACGAACAGGATCATCCCGAACCCGATGACCTTCCAGGTGACCGAGGCGATGATGGCCAGGTTCGAGCGGTCCGCGTCCACCCCCAGCCACAGCACCGGCTTGTCGATCACCCCCAGGTCCTGCAGGGCCCTGTTGACCAGGCCGAAGTCGGTGCTGAAGAGCCAGTACCAGAGCAGGCTGGACACGCCGAGGCCGATCACCACGGGGATGAACACGGTCGTCCGGGTGAACCGGCGCATGCGCGAGTTCTGCGAGGTCAGCAGGGCCAGCAGGTAGCCGCCGACGATCAGGATGGGCGTGATGATCGCGGTGTACTTCAGCGTGAAGGCGAACGAGACCCAGAACTGACCGTCGCCGAACGCCCGCCGGTAGTTGGCCAGCCCGACGTACCTCGGCGGGGTGATCAGAGACCAGTTGTGGAACGACATCCAGATCATCTGGCCGAGCGGGTAGGCGGTGAAGACCAGCACGAAGAGCACCGCCGGCGCCAGGTAGGCGATCCCGGTCAGCCGGCCTCGTCGGGTCCGGTACAAGGCGGTCTCGCGCCCTACTGGTTGGCGATGCTCTTCATCGCCGCCTTCGCGTCGGTGATGACGGTGTCCAGGTTGTCATCGCTGTAGTAGGCACGCTGCAGCATCTGCAGCCACGGTCCCTGCGGCGAGTTGATCTGCTCGAAGAAGGTCAGCGTATACGGCGTGCGGCCGACCTCGAGCGCCTTGGCCACGTCCTGGACGAGCGGCTCGGCCCTGAAGTACTTGTTGTCGACCATGTCGGTGCGGGTGGTCAGGTTGAGGGCCTTGGCGTACACCTCGACCTGCACCTCGTCCGAGAGCAGGAACTTCATGAAGTTGACGGCGTCGTCGACCCGCTTGCTGCCCTTGGGCACCACGACCAGGTCGCCGCCGATGAACGAGGCCGAGGAGTTCGGGGCCACCCCGGGCAGCAGGGCGATGCCGAAATCCATCTTCGGGTTCTGCTGGCGGGCCAGGGTGATGTTGAAGTTCCCCGTGCCCATCATCCCCAACTTGCCGGACCCGAACTGGAGGTGGAACGTCTCGCCGTTCTCGGTCCGGGCGCCCTGCGGGACGTTGCCGGCCTTGACCATGTCCCGGGTGAACTGGAGGACCTGCTTGACCCCGTCGCCGACCAGTGGCTCGTCGCCCGGGCCGGCGGCCTCGATCTTGGCTCCCGAGGCCCACATCAGCGGCCCGACGGTGAAGATGTTGCACCCTGCGCAGTTGCCCGGCAGGTAGTAGCCCCTGATGTCGCCGCCGAGGGCGGTGATCTTGTCGGCGTACTCCCGCATCTCGGCCAGGCTGGTTGGCGGCTTGTCCGGGTCGAGCCCGGCCCTCTTGAACAGTTCCTTGTTGTAGAACAGCGCCGACACGTCGGCGTACAGCGGGACCCCGTACAGCCGGTCCTCGAAGGTCGCGACCGTCATGTGCCCCTTGCTGGCCGTCTTCAGCTCCGGCCAGGAGCCGATCCGGTCGGTCAGGTCCACGAGCTGCTGGGCGTTCTCGAACTGGGGGGCGTAGATGAGGTCCATGCCCATCAGGTCGGGCACCTCGCCCGAGGCGATGCCCTGGGCGATCTTGCCGACCATCTCGGTGTGGGGGATGTAGGTCAGCTTGATCTTGCAGCTGGGATTCTTTGTGTTCCAGGCCTTGACCAGCATGTCGACCATCTGCTTGTTGCCACCCGAGCGCTCCCACATGGTGAGCTCGCCGTTGCTGGCGCAGCTGGTGGTCGCCGCCGGGGCCTGAGCGGCGGTGGATGGCGTGTCATCGGTCCCCTGGCCGCAGGCCGCGAGCATCAGCGTCGCCGCTGCCAGCATGACGGGCCACCTGAGACGGCTCCTCATCCCACGCTCCTCCAAGTCAGGTTGCGCAGCGTGCATACGATGGCATGCATTCGAATTCATGTCGAGTGCGAGGCCGCAGCGATCCGGACCAGCTGATCCAGCAGCCGGGCGGTCGCCCGAGCGCTTCAGCTGTCCCAGCACCCAGAGCTGGCCGGTGTCGGCGACCAGGATGCCGCGCACCCAAGGCGGCCCGCCGGCCGACGAACAGGCACACCTCGATGCCGTGCTCACGGCCGAGGGCCAGCAGGTCGGGCTTATCCTGCCGGTCACGCCCATCACGCCGGGTAGCGTGACAGGTATCAGATGAGTTAACCAAGCCCGTACGCACCTTGGGGTGACTCTTGCCCGGTTCTGGGCCGATTCCAGGCTCGATCTCATCTGATGAGTTATTGCGCCACCTCCTGCGGTGATGCATGCTTGCCCGGTGCGAAATCCGCCAAGGAGCGGCGCCGACCGCAGGGTCGCGCCCTCCGCCACCGCCAGCGTCACCGACGCCGTGGTCCAGCGACTGGAAGACCTCGTGCTGGTGGAGCTGGCGCCTGGGGCGGAGCTGCCGTCGGAGGCGGAGCTGGCGGCACGGTTCGGGGTCAGCCGGCTGACCCTGCGCGAGGCGGCACGGTCGCTGCAGGCCCGCGGGCTGGTGGAGACCCGCCACGGCCGGCGCACCGTGGTCGCCCACCCCAATCCCGGGCCAATCGGCGGTTTCTTCACGGCCGCCCTGCGGCGCGACCCGAGGCGGCTGCTCGACCTGCTCGAGGTGCGCATCGCCCTCGAGGTGCACATCGCCTCGCTGGCGGCCACGCAGGCGAGCCGGGCGGCGATCTCCGCCATGGAGCTGGCGCTGCAGGCGATGCGCGACGCCGCCGACGACCCGGCGGCGTTCCACCCGACCGACATCGGCTTCCACGCCAGCCTCGCCGCCGGCGCCGGCAACCAGATGCTGAGCTTCCTGATCGAGGCGATGGAGGAGCCGCTGCGCGCCAGCCGGATGCGGAGCCTGCAGGGGCACCTGGCGCGCCGCGGGACCGTCGAGGACGTGATCGAGCAGCACGCCCGCATCCTCGAGCGGGTCGCCGCCCATGACCCCAAGGGCGCCGCCGCCGCGATGCTGGCGCACCTGGAGCAGACCGCGCGTGACCTGCGGGCGGCGTTCGCGTTCGCCGGCCTGGTGCCGGAGGGAGAGCTGGCCAGGGGGGAGCGGTGAAGGTCGTCGACCTCCAGACGGTGGTGGTCGGCACGCCGTGGCGGGAGCTCACCTTCGTCGAGCTGGTCACCGACGAGGGGCTGCGGGGTGTCGGCGAGGCCCGCATGGTCAGCAAGACCGACACCCTGCTGGCCTGCATCGAGGAGCTGGCGCGGCGGCACGTCGTCGGCATGGACCCCTTCGACGTCGAGCGGCTGGCGTGGCGCTTCCACTGGGAGGAGTACGGCCGCGCCGGCGAGGTCACCCAGACCGCGCTCGCCGCCGTCGACGTCGCCTGCCACGACCTCATGGGCCAGGCGACCGGCCTGCCGCTGTGGCGGCTGCTCGGCGGGCGCTTCCGGGAGCGCGTCCCCGCCTACGCC
>DASYRU010000444.1:0-9337 GCA_036004165.1 Actinomycetota bacterium | reverse complement strand
GCCGACGACCGTCTCGCCGGCGACCCTTTTGACCGGCGCCGGCCCGGTGTCCGGGCCGGCGACCAGCAGGCCGCCGGCGAGCAGCACGATGTCCTGGCAGCCGTCGGGCAGCACCAGCCCGTCGCGGTCGGCGCCCTGCCCGACCGTCAGCTCCCAGGTGCACCGGACCCAGGGCGCGAGGGCGGCCGGCGGCGGCCGCTCGCGGTAGGTGATGGCGGGCCCGGTGGGTGCATGTTCACCCGATCGCCCGCCGCCCGACGCCCGCAAGCTTGACAAGGTCGTTACCATCGCAGTCAATGTAGCTTGCTCCCGAGACACCGCCGCACCCAGAGGACCCCGATGGCAGCACGCACCGCCCTGGTACTTATCGAGTAGCGCGGGCCCCGCCTGGCAGCGGGTCCGCGCGGAACCTCCTATGCCCCTGGCAGGAGGTTTTTTGTTTGCCCAACTAGCCACCCCCCTGGGAGTCATCGTGAAGCTCACCGGCGCACAAGCCCTGATCCGCAGCCTCGAGCAGAGCGGCGTCGAGGTCGTCTTCGGCCTGCCAGGCGGCGCCGTCCTGCCCGCCTACGACCCGCTGCGGGAGTCGTCGGTGCGCCACATCCTGGTCCGCCACGAGCAGGGCGCCGGCCACGCGGCCGAAGGCTACGCCTGGGCCACCGGCCGCGTCGGGGTCTGCATGGCGACCAGCGGGCCCGGCGCGACCAACCTGGTCACCGCCCTGTGCGACGCCTACATGGACTCGGTGCCGATGGTGGCGATCACCGGCCAGGTGCCGAGCTGGGCGATCGGCTCCGACGCCTTCCAGGAGTGCGACACCACCGGCATCACCATGCCGGTCACCAAGCACAACGAGCTGGTCCTCGACCCCGGCCGGATCGCCGGGGCGGTCGCCGAGGCGTTCCACATCGCCGCCACCGGCAGGCCCGGCCCGGTGCTGGTCGACGTGCCAAAGGACGTCCTGCAGGCGACCACCGAGTGGGCCTGGCCGGAGACGCTCGACCTGCCCGGCTACCGGCCGGTGACCAGGCCGAACGGCAAGCGGGTCAGGGAGGCGGCGGCGCTGCTGCGGGCCTCGAGGCGCCCGGTGCTCTACGTCGGCGGCGGCGTGGCCAAGGCCGACGCCCACCAGGCCCTGCGCGAGCTTGCCGAGGCGGCAGGGGCGCCGGTCACCACCACCCTGATGGCCCGCGGCGCCTTCCCCGACAGCCACCCGCTCGCGCTCGGCATGCCGGGCATGCACGGCAACTACGCGGCCGTGGCCGCCCTGCAGGAGGCCGACCTGATCGTCGCGCTCGGCGCCCGCTTCGACGACCGGGTGACCGGCAACCTGGCCACCTTCGCGCCGAAGGCCAAGATCGTCCACGCCGACATCGACCCGGCCGAGATCGGCAAGAACCGCACGGCCGACGTGCCGATCGTCGGCGACGTGCGCCTGGTGATCGAGGAGCTGGCGGCGGCCTACCGGGCGGCGGCCGCCCAGGACGGGCCCGGCGAGGTGGCCGAGTGGCACCGGGCGACCTCGCAGTGGAAGCAGCGCTTCCCGTTCCGCTACGACCAGCAGGACGGCGGGCCGCTCAAGCCCCAGCACGTGGTCGAGCGGGTGTCGGCGCTGACCGGCGGCGAGGCGGTGGTGGTCGCCGGGGTCGGCCAGCACCAGATGTACGCCGCCCAGCACTTCCGCTTCGACCGGCCGCGTTCCTGGATCAACTCCGGCGGGCTGGGGACGATGGGCTTCGCGGTGCCGGCGGCGATGGGCGCCAAGGTCGGCCGGCCCGACGAGCTGGTGGTGGCGATCGACGGCGACGGCTGCTTCCAGATGACCGCCCAGGAGCTGGCCACCTGCACCACCGAGCGGATCCCCATCAAGGTGCTGATCCTCAACAACGGCCACCTCGGCATGGTGCGCCAGTGGCAGGAGCTGTTCTACGACGAACGCTACTCCGAGGTGCACCTCGGCTTCGACGTGCCCGACTACGTCAAGCTGGCGGAGGCGTACGGCGCCCTCGGGCTGCGCTGCGAACGGCCGGAGGACGTCGACGCCACCCTGGAGAAGGCGCTGGCCGAGAACGCCGTGCCGGTGGTGGTGGACTTCCGCGTCGACGCCCACGAAGGCGTCTTCCCGATGGTCCCGGCCGGCCGCCCCAACGACGAGATCATCCTCGGGCCCGAGTTCTCCCCCGAGGAGCAGGCGGCGGCGACCCGCAGGGAGGTGCGCGCCGGATGAGCACCCACACGATCTCGGTGCTGGTGGAGGACAAGCCTGGGGTGCTCGCCAGGATCTCGGCCCTGTTCAGCCGCCGCGGCTTCAACATCGACTCGCTGGCGGTCGGGCCGACCGAGGATCCGGGCCGCAGCCGCATGACGATCGTGGTCGACTGCGCCGAGCGTCCCCTCGAGCAGGTCACCAAGCAGCTCAACAAGCTGGTCAACGTGCTCAAGATCGTCGAGCTGGAACCCGAAAGGGCGGTCGAGCGCGAGCTGGTGCTGGTCAAGGTCAAGGCCGACCCGGCCGTCCGCTACCAGATCCTCGAGCTGGCCGAGCTGTTCCGGGCCAAGATCGTCGACGTCGCCCCGGAGGCACTCACCGTCGAGGCGACCGGCAGCCCGGACAAGGTCACCGCCATGCTGGAGCTGCTGGACCCCTACGGCATCCGCGAGCTGGTCCGCACCGGCCGGGTCGCGCTCGCCAGGGGCGGAAAGGGCATCGCCGACAAGCCGCTGCGGGTGGCCCGACCCGCCTGATCTTCCTAGACGAGGTTCGCACAATGCCTGATTGTCCGCTCTGATCCCGCTCCCGTTTCGTGCTCGTTGCATTGCACGAACCTCGTCTTCCAACGAAGGAGGCGCCACCTTGGCCACCATCTACTACGACAACGACGCCGACCTCGGCCTGGTGCAGTCGCGCAAGGTCGCCGTGCTCGGCTACGGCTCCCAGGGCCACGCCCACGCGCTGTCGCTGCACGACTCCGGCTGTGAGGTGCGGGTCGGGCTCGCCGAGGGGTCGAGGAGCCGCGGCGCCGCCGAGGCCGCCGGGCTGGCGGTGACCACCCCGGGGGAGGCGGCCGCCTGGGCCGACCTGATCATGGTGCTGGTGCCGGACACCGTCCAGCGCCACCTGTACGCCACCGACATCGCCCCCAACCTCAAGCCCGGCGACGCCCTGTTCTTCGCCCACGGGTTCAACATCCACTACGGCTACATCAGCCCGCCCGAGACCGTCGACGTCGCCATGGTCGCCCCCAAGGGCCCCGGTCACCTGGTACGGCGCCAGTTCGAGAACGGCCAGGGCACCCCGGTGCTGGTCGCGGTCGCCCAGGACGCCTCCGGCAAGGCCTGGGACCTGGCCAAGGCCTACGCGAGGGCGATCGGCGGCACCCGCGCAGGCGCGCTGGTCACCACCTTCCAGGAGGAGACCGAGACCGACCTGTTCGGCGAGCAGGCGGTGCTCTGCGGCGGCGCGACCGCGCTCGTCCAAACCGGCTTCGAGACCCTGGTCAAGGCCGGCTACCAGCCGGAGGTCGCCTACTTCGAGTGCCTGCACGAGCTGAAGCTGATCGTCGACCTCATGTACGAGGGCGGGCTGGCGGGGATGCGCCACTCGGTGTCGGACACCGCCGAGTACGGCGACTACACCCGCGGGCCGCGGGTGATCGACGAGGCGGTCAGGGCCGAGATGGGCCGCATCCTCACCGAGGTCCAGTCGGGGTCGTTCGCCCGCGAATGGATCCAGGAGGACGACCAGGGCCGGCCCAACTTCACCCGGATGCGCGAAGCCGGGGCCAACCACCCGATCGAGCGGACCGGCAAGCCGCTGCGCGCGATGATGTCCTGGCTCAGGGACCAGGCGTAGCCAGCACGCCATGGCAAGGATCCTGATCGCCGAGCCGCTGGCCGACGCCGGCGTCGAGCTGCTGCGCGCCCACCACCAGGTGGACGCGCGGGAGCACCTCTCCCGCCAGGAGCTGCTGGCGGCCGTCGGCGGTGTCGACGCCCTGGTGGTCCGCTCGGCCACCAGGGTCGACGCCGAGGTGCTCGAGGCCGGCCGCGACCTGAAGGTGATCGGCCGGGCCGGCATCGGCCTGGACAACGTGGACGTCGCCAGCGCCACCCGGCTCGGCGTCATGGTGGTCAACGCGCCCCAGTCCAACGTGATCTCGGCCGCCGAGCACACCGTCGCGCTGATCCTCGCCCAGGTCCGCAACATCCCCCAGGCCCACGCGGCGCTGCGCGAAGGGCGCTGGGAACGGACCCGCTTCCAGGGCACCGAGCTGTACGGCAAGACCCTCGGGATCGTCGGGGTGGGGCGGGTCGGGGCGCTGGTGGCGCAGCGGCTGAACGCCTTCGGCATGCGCCTGCTCGCCTACGACCCCTACGTGAGCCGCGAGCGGGCCGCGCAGATGGGCGTCGAGCTGGCCAGCCTGGCCGACGTGCTGGCAAGGGCCGACGTGGTCAGCATCCACCTGCCGAAGACCCCGGAGACGGTCGGCCTGATCGGCGAGGCGGAGCTGGCCGCGATGAAGCGCGGCGCCCGCCTGGTGAACACCGCCAGGGGCGGCATCGTGGACGAGGCCGCCCTCGCCAAGGCGGTCGGCGACGGCCACCTGGCCGGCGCCGCCATCGACGTGTTCGAGGAGGAGCCCACCACCGCCAGCCCCCTGTTCGAGCAGGAACGTGTGGTGGTCACCCCCCACCTCGGCGCCTCCACCACCGAGGCGCAGGACAAGGCCGGCGTCACCATCGCCGAGCAGCTCCTGCTCGCCCTGGCCGGCGAGTTCGTGCCCAACGCGGTCAACGTCGACGCCGGGCCGGTGCCGGACGCGCTGCGGCCGTTCCTGGCGCTGGCGGAGAAGCTGGGCCGGCTGTACACGGCGCTGGCCGGCGGCGGCACCGGCGGCAGGGGCAGCGCGCTCGGCGGCGGCCGGCTGCACATCGACTACATCGGGACCCTGGCCGAGCAGGACACCAGGGTGCTCACCCTGGCGGCGCTCAAGGGCCTGTTCACCCCGGTGGTGAGCGAGCCGGTCACCTTCGTGAACGCGCCGCTGCTGGCGGCGGAGCGCGGCTTCGAGGTGACCGAGACCAAGACCAGCCTCAGCCGCGACTGGGTGGACCTGATCACCCTGTCGGGGGAGGGGTCGAGGGGGCAGGTCGGGGTGGCCGGCACCACCGTCGGCCAGCGGGACGCCGAGCGGCTGGTCGCCATCAACGGCATCCCGATCGACATGGCCCCCGCCGACCACATGGCGTTCCTGTTCTACGAGGACCGGCCGGGCGTGATCGGCAGGGTCGGCAGCATCCTCGGCGAGAGCGGCGTCAACATCGCCAGCATGCAGGTCGGGCGGCGCAAGCAGGGCGGCGAGGCCCTGATGGCGCTGACCGTGGACGCCGGCATCCCCGCCGGGGTCCTGGAGCGGGTGGAGGCGGAGATCGGCGCGCACGACAGCACGTTCATCCACCTCCCTCCGACGGGAGCGGGCACATGAGCCGGACGATCTCCGGGGTGCCGCGCCTCCTGATCCTTCGCTGCCGTGGGGCGGCCTCGTGCCGGTCGCCCCACGGAGAGCCCAGACGGCGCGGAGGAGACGGAAGCTGAGCGCAACCCGAGTGCAAGGAGGTCGCCGGCCGTGGCCGAGCAGATCATCGTCTTCGATACAACCCTGAGGGACGGGGAGCAGGCCCCCGGGATCAACCTCAACGCCAAAGCCAAGGTGGAGATCGCCGAGCAGCTGGCCCGGCTCGGCGTCGACGTCATCGAGGCCGGCTTCCCGCAGGCGTCGCCGGGCGACTTCGAGGCCGTCAAGGCGGTCGCCGAGCGCGTCAAGGGCGCCACGGTGGCCGCCCTGGCCCGCACCGCGCCGGGCGACGTCGACCGCGCCGCCGAGGCGCTCGCCCCCGCCCAGCGCGGCCGGCTGCACACCTTCATCGCCACCAGCCCCATCCACATGCGCCACAAGCTGCGGATGACCCCGGCCGAGGTGCTCGCCGCGGCCGAGGGGGCGGTGGCGAGGGCGCGGGGCTACACCGACGACGTCGAGTTCTCCGCCGAGGACGCCACCCGCTCCGACGCGGAGTTCCTGAAGCAGGTGTACGCGGCCGCGATCGCGGCGGGGGCGACCACCTGCAACGTGCCGGACACGGTCGGCTACATGCTGCCCGACGCCTTCGCCGAGCTGGTCGCCTGGCTGATCGCCGAGGTGCCCGGCTCGGAGCGGGCGACCTGGAGCGTGCACTGCCACGACGACCTCGGCGTCTCGGTGGCCTCCTCGGTCGCGGCCGTGCAGGCGGGCGCCCGCCAGGTCGAGGTCGCCGTCAACGGCATCGGCGAACGCGCCGGCAACTGCTCCATGGAGGAGGTGGTGATGGCCCTGCGGACCCACCGGGCCTCGCTCGGCGTCGCCACCGAGGTCAACATCCGCGAGATCGCCCGCACCTCGCGGCTGGTCAGCCTGCTGACCGGCTACCCGATCCAGCCCAACAAGGCGATCGTGGGCGCCAACGCGTTCGCCCACGAGTCCGGCATCCACCAGCACGGCGTGCTCATGGAGCGGACCACCTACGAGCACATGGACCCGGTGGAGCTCGGCTTCGCCGGTTCGCGGATCGTGCTCGGCAAGCACTCCGGGCGCCACGCGGTCGCCGACGCCCTCCACAAGCTGGGCTTCGACCTCAGCCGCGAGGAGCTGGACAAGGCGTTCACCCGCTTCAAGGAGCTGGCCGACCGCAAGGCCCGCATCACCGACGTCGACCTGGAGGCGCTGGTCGCCGGCGAGGTGCTGGCCGACGAGGCCGCCTGGCGGTTCGTCGGGCTCCAGGTCGCCGGCGGCACGGTGATGTCGCCGACCGCGACCGTGCGGCTCGGCAACGGCACCGGGGTGGTCGAGGAGTCGGCCGTCGGCGACGGCATGGTCGACGCGGCCTGCGCCGCCATCGCCAAGGCGGTGGGGATCGACGCCAAGCTGCTCGAGTTCCACGTCGCGGCGGTCACCGGCGGCTCCGACGCCCTCGGTGACGTGACCGTGCAGGTGGAGCACGACGGCGTGCGAGTAACCGGGCGCGGCGTGGCCACCGACATCGTCGAGGCCTCGGCGCGGGCCTACCTGCAGGCTGTCAACAAGCTCGTCCGCGGCGCCCCGGGCGCCGACCGGAAGGAAGTGCCAGCATGACCAAGCGACCACATCCGACCCGCCAGCCCCATACCGAGGAGGCCCACGCCGCCATGGCCAGGGTATTCGGCGTCGAGGTGGAGCCGGGCGAGCCAGCGGCCGGGTCGACCGCGCCGGAGCCGCCGGCCGACGAGGTCGAGCGCCTGACCGCCCTCGGCCGCGTCTTCGGTACGGAGGCCTAGTTGGCCGACTACACCATCGCCTGCCTGCCCGGCGACGGCATCGGCCCGGAGGTCGTCGCCGAGGCGCGCAAGGCGGTCGACGCGGCCGCCGCGCGCTTCGGCTTCGGCCTTGCCTGGGTCGACTACGACCTCGGGGCCGACCGCTGGCTCCGGACCGGCGAGGCGCTTCCCGAGGAGGCGCTGAAGGAGCTGCGCGACGCCGACGCGATCCTGCTCGGCGCCGTCGGCCGCCCCGACGTGCCGCCCGGGGTGCTGGAGCGTGGCCTGCTGCTGCGCCTGCGCTTCGAGCTCGACCTCTACGTGAACTTGAGGCCTGTGAAGCTCTACCCGGCGGTGGCCTCGCCGCTGGCCGGGGTCGGGCCGGGCGACGTCGACCTGCTGGTGGTGCGCGAGAACACCGAGGGGGTCTACGTGGGCGCCGGCGGGGTCGTCCACCGCGGCGGTCCCGCCGAGGTCGCCACCGAGACCTCGATCGAGACCCGGGTGGGGGTGGAGCGCTGCCTGCGCTACGCCGCCGCCAGGGCCAAGGAGCGCTCCGGCCGCCTCACCCTGGTCCACAAGACCAACGTGCTGGTCCACGCCGGCGACCTGTGGCGGCGCGCCGCCGGCGAGGTCGCCGCCGAGGTGGGGGTGGAGCTCGACTACGCCCATGCCGACGCCGCCTGCCTCTACCTGGTCGGCGATCCCGGCCGCTTCGACGTGATCGTCACCGACAACCTGTTCGGCGACATCCTCACCGACCTCGGGGCGGCCATCGCCGGCGGTCTCGGCACCGCCGCCAGCGCCAACCTGAACCCGGGGGGGTCCGGGGGGCTCATGGAGCGAAGCGGTAGCCCCCCGGCAAAGCCTCCGCCGTCGCTGTTCGAGCCGGTGCACGGGTCGGCGCCCGACATCGCCGGGACCGGCACGGCCAACCCGGTGGCGGCGGTGCTGTCGGCCGCGCTGCTCCTGCAGCACCTTGGGGAGCGGGCCGCCGCCGCCGCGGTCGAGGCCGGGGCCGTGGCGGTCCTGCAGGGGGCTGCGGGATACTCGACGCAAGCACTCGGTGACCGGATCGCCACCGCCGTGGCGGGCGGCGGGGCACCGACCACCTAGAGGAGGGCGAAGATGCCGATCCAGGCGACCGGCAAGATCTGGATGGACGGGGAGTACGTCGACTGGGACGAGGCCCGCGTCCACGTCCTCACCCCGTCGCTGCACTACGGCTGGGGTGTGTTCGAGGGCATCCGCGCCTACCAGAGCGACGGCGGCGGCTCCGCCGTGTTCCGGCTCACCGACCACCTGCGGCGGCTGTTCCGCAGCGCCAAGATCTACCACATGGAGCCGCCGGTCTCGCTGGAGGGCGCCATCAAGGTGACCAAGGACCTGGTGGCGATGAACGGCGTGCCGACCTGCTACATCCGGCCGATCGTCTTCCTCGGCTACGGCGAGATCGGGCTGAACCCGCTGACCTCCCCGGTCCGCATGGCGATCGCCTCCTGGCCGTGGGGCGCCTACCTCGGCGAGGACTCCTTCGAGACCGGCGTCCGGGTCAAGGTGAGCTCCTGGCGCCGGCTGGACCCCAACATCATCCCGCCGGCGGCCAAGGCGACCGGCCAGTACCTGAACTCCTCGCTGGCCAAGGCCGAGGCGGTCAAGGCCGGCTACGACGAGGGCATCCTGCTCAACCCCAACGGCTACGTGACCGACGGCTCCGGCGAGAACGTCTTCATGGTCCGCGACGGCACCCTCTGCACCCCGCCGCTGGCGGCAGGCTGCCTGGCGGGGATCACCCGGGCCAGCATCATCCAGATCGCCGCCGACGAGGGCATCGCGGTGCGCGAGACCGACCTGGTCCGCACCGACCTCTACCTGGCCGACGAGGCCTTCTTCACCGGGACGGCCGCCGAGGTCGTGCCCATCCGGGAGGTGGACGACCGGGTCCTCGGCGACCCGGGTCCGATTACCCGCCGCCTCCAGGAGGTCTTCACGGCCGCCACCCGGGGCCGG
>DASYRU010000443.1:0-6025 GCA_036004165.1 Actinomycetota bacterium | reverse complement strand
TCGCCCGATGTGTCGTTACCGCGCGGTTAGTCGCCACCGTCATCGTTCGATGCGGCTCCAGGCGGACCCGCGACCGGGCACACCTACCCCGCCGGAGTCGCGCCGATGACGACCATCCACGCAGGCAGGCGAGCCACCTCTCCCGGCGCGCCGCCAGGCCGAGGCCTTCCTGTCCTCCCCTCGGCACGCGGTCGTCGTGGTCGCTACCCGGACCGGCCGCCCCGGCTCCCCCGCCGTGGCGTGTGGAGCGACCAGCGTCCGATCCCGGCCTCCTCCCCCATCCCCCAGGGGCCGGGGTCGGACGCGGCGCCCACCTAGCGCGGGCGGGCCCTGACCAGGACGAGCAGCGAGGCGGCCAGCACCGCGGCGCCGAACACCTGCCCGGGGGCGCCGAGGCCGATCGCGCCGCCGTAGATCACCAGCGCCAGGCCGAGCAGCAGACCGAGGCTGCTGAGGCTGCCGACCCGGGAGCGGCGCCTGGCCCGGTTGAAGTCGGTGCGGCCCCTGCGGCCGAGGAAGGCGGCGAGCACGGCGGCCGGCTCGTCCTCCTCGGCCAGGTACAGCCAGGTCTCACCTGGTCCTTCGTCGACCAGCAGCAGCCACCCGGGGTCTGGTGGGGGGGCCGTCGACACGGCCAGCGCCCTGGCGGCCCGCTCCCCGATGGCCGGCACCCGCATCGCCCGGTCGCGGGCGGGGGTGGCGGCCACCACCACCCGCACCGGCAGCAGCCCGTCCGCGTCCAGCGGAGTGCCGGCGGCCAGCCGGTCGAAGACCGGCGCGTGCTGGGGCAGGCGGCGCCAGATGGCCACGCCTTCCCGCCGGACCAGGCCCTCCTGGACGGTCGGCGGGCCGAGCACCACCGCTTCGATGCCGAACGGGCGGAACGCACGGGGCGACAGCGCCCGGCCCTCCACCCGGTCGGGCCGCGACAGCGACTCAGCCATGGCCCCGGTTGCGGTCCCAGATGATCCGCAGGCCTTGGAGGGTGAGCCATGGGTCCTG
This sequence comes from Actinomycetota bacterium, assembly GCA_036004165.1. Taxonomy (GTDB): domain Bacteria; phylum Actinomycetota; class CALGFH01; order CALGFH01; family CALGFH01; genus CALGFH01. The sequence continues at coordinate 5,023 of DASYRU010000443.1, read as the reverse complement.
GCGCTCGACCGTCTCGCAGGCGTCGAGCACCGCGCCCGCCAGCCCCCCGGTGGCGACCACGGTGGCGTGCCCGCCGAGCTCCGCCACCATGCGCCGCACGATCCCGTCCACCTGACCGGCGAAGCCCCACACCGCGCCGGCCTGCAGGCTCTCGACGGTGTTCTTGCCGATCACCGAGCGGGGGACGGCCAGCTCCACCCGGCGGAGCTGGGCGGTCCGCTCCACCAGCGCGTTCATCGAGGTCTGGATGCCTGGAGCGATGGCCGCGCCCAGGTGCTCACCCCGCTCGGAGACGGCGTCGAAGGTCGTGGCGGTGCCGAAGTCGACCACCACCACCGGCCCGCCGTAGGCTGCGAAGGCGGCGACCGCGTTGACCACCCGGTCGGCGCCCATCTCACGGGGGTTGTCGGTGAGGATCGGCAGCCCCGTGCGGATCCCCGGCTCGACGATCAGCGGCTCGACGTTGCTGTAGCGGTTGACCATCTCGCGCAGCGCCTGGGTGAGCCGGGGCACCACCGAGGAGATCGCCACCCCGCTGACCGCGTCGGGCAGGCGCAACCCCTCCTGGGCGAGGAAGCCGCTGAGCAGCAGCGCGTGCTCGTCGGCGGTCCGCTCGGCGACGGTCGCCGCCCGCCAGTGCTGCACGAGCTTGTCGCCGTCGAAGACGCCGATGGTGATCTCGGTGTTGCCAACGTCGATGGCGAGCAGCACGGTCAGGCCTCCCCCTCCCAGTCCAGCGCGACGTCGAGCGAGGGCGCCGAGTGGGTCAGCGCCCCCACCGCCAGGAAGTCCACCCCGGTCTCGGCCACCGCCCTGGCGGTGGCGAGGGTGATGCCGCCTGACGCCTCGGTCCGGGCCCTGGCCGCGCCGGCCAGCCGCACCGCCTCGGCCATGGCCGCCAGCTCCATGTTGTCCAGCAGCAGCAGGTCGCAGCCCAGGTCGAGGGCATCGGCGACCTCCTCCAGGGTCTCGACCTCGACCTCGAGCGGCAGGCCGGGGCCTGCCGCCCTCGCCGCCTCGACGGCGCGGCGCAGGCCGCCGGCGGCCCTGATGTGGTTGTCCTTGACCAGCAGGGCGTCGTAGAGGCCCATCCGGTGGTTGACGCCGCCGCCGCAGCGGACCGCGTACTTCTCCAGCTGCCTGAGCCCCGGGGTGGTCTTGCGGGTGTCACGGACCACCGCTCCGGTGCCGGCCACCGCCGCCACGAAGGCGGCGGTCAGGGTGGCCACGCCCGAGAGGTGGCCGAGGAGGTTGAGCAGGGTGCGCTCGGCGGCCAGCAGCGTCCGCGCCGGGCCGGCCAGGTGGCCGAGCACGGCGCCTGCCGCCACCGGCGCGCCGTCGGCCACCTCCGTGCGGAAGGCGGCGGGACCGAGCCGCAGCCGCTCGCGGACCTCGGCCAGCACCAGGTCGACGGCGGGCAGGCCGGCGACCACCCCGGGCTGGCGGGCGACCAGCACCGCCGCCGCGCGCGCTCCGAGCAGCCGGCTGGTCGGGTCGCCCTCCGCGCCCAGGTCCTCGTCGAGGGCGGCCCGGACGGCCGCGCTGAGCGGCCCACCCGGAACGGTGCGGCTCACCTGGGAGCCCCGGCCGGGACGGGCAGGAGGCCGGCGGCCAGCTCGCCGGTGGCGGTCCTGGAGAGGGTCTGGCGCACCCGCCAGGCCTCGGCCGGGTCGGGATGGTCGGACCGCCAGTGCCCGCCCCTCGACTCCTCGCGCCTGGCGGCCAGCTCGGCCATGGCCCAGCCGAGCTGGACCAGGTTGGCCGTCTCGAACCCGGCCGGCCGTCCCGCCGCGCCGGCGCCTGCGCCCGCCCGGGCGGCCAGGCCGGCCAGCTCCGCCATCGCCTCGGCCAGGCCGGGCCCGGAGCGGACCACGCCGACCCGGGTGGTCATCAGCCGGCGCAGCTCGGCGCGGACGCCGGCGGCCGGGCCAGGGTCAGGAGGGCCGGGCAGGCGGTCGCCGGCGGCGGCAGGCGGCCGGGTGGGCTCGGCCGCGAGGGCCCGGCCGATCCGGGCGGCGAACACCACCCCTTCCAGCAGCGAGTTGGAGGCGAGCCGGTTGGCGCCGTGCACCCCGGTGCAGGCCGCCTCGCCGACCGCGAACAGGCCGGGCAGGCTGGTGCGGCCGTCCAGGTCGGTGACCACCCCGCCCATCAGGTAGTGGGCGGCCGGCGAGACCGGGATCCACTCGCGCGTCGGCTCGATCCCGGCCGCCCGGCAGCGGGCCAGGATGGTCGGGAAGCGGCGCTCCAGCCGCGCCGGCGGCACCCCGGTGGCGTCCAGCCAGAGGTGCTCGACGCCGAGCGCCTCCATCCGGACGGCCATGCCCCTGGTGACCACGTCGCGCGGGGCGAGGTCTCCCAGCGGGTGGGCCCCGGCCATCACCGGCGCGCCGGCGCCGTCGCGGAGGACCGCACCCTCCCCGCGCATCGCCTCCGAGATCAGCGGGCGGGGGTCGCCCGCCACGTGCAGCGCGGTCGGGTGGAACTGGACGAACTCGAGGTCGGCCAGGACCGCCCCGGCTCGTAGCGCGGCGGCCGGCCCGTCACCGCTCGACAGCGACGGGTTGGTGGTCACCGCGAACAGCTGCCCGGCACCGCCGCTGGCGAGCACCACCGTGGCGGCCCTGACCAGGTGCGGCCGTCCACCCACCCACAGCAGCGCTCCGACCACCGCCGCGCCGTCGGTGACCAGGTCGACCAGGAAGGCGTGCTCGACGCTGCGCACGTCCGGGTCGGCCCTGACCGCCTCGATCAGGGCCCGCTCCAGCTCGGCGCCGGTGGCGTCGCCGCCGGCGTGCACCACCCTCGCCCGCGAGTGCCCTCCCTCCAGGGTGCGGGCCAGCTGGCCGGCCGGGCGGCCGTTGGCGGCCGCCGCCGGGTCGCGGTCGAAGTTGACCCCGAACCGGGTCAGCTCGGCGACCGCCTGGCCGCCCTCCTCGACCAGCACCCGGACGGCCGCCGGGTCGCAGAGGCCCGCCCCGGCGGTCAGCGTGTCGGCCAGGTGCTCTGCCACCGAGTCCCCGGACCCCTTGGGGTCGCCGAGGACCGCGGCGATGCCGCCCTGGGCATAGCGGGTGGCCGACTGGGCCAGGCGGCCCTTGGTCGCCAGCAGCACACGGCGCCCCGCCGGCCGCGCCAGGGCGGTCGACAGCCCGGCAACACCGGAGCCGACGACCAGGACGTCGGCCTCCTCGGCGGGCAGGCTGGCGGGATCGATGGCAAGCAGGCTGCGGGGGATCACCGGTCGGTTCCACTCCTCGGCGCGGGCGCCCTACTCCAGGATGACATTGTCGATCAGGCGGGTGGGGCCGACGCGGGCGGCGGTGGCGAGGATCTGACCGGCTTCGGCCTGCTCTGCCGGCTCGAAGCCGGCCGGTTCGACCAGCGCCACGTACTCCACCCGCACTCCCTCGGTCCCCGCCAGCAGCTCATGAGCCGTCTTCTCGACCGCGGCCGGGTCACGCTCCCCCCGGCGCCACGCCGCCCTGCCCGCCTCCAGTGCCCGGTACAACGCGGTCGCCTGCGCCCGCTCTTCCGCCGACAGGTAGGCATTGCGCGAGGAGGTGGCCAGCCCGTCCGGCTCCCGCACGGTCGGGCAGGCGACGATCCGGTTGGGGAAGGCGAGGTCGGCGACCATCCGCCGCACCACCGCGAGCTGCTGGGCGTCCTTCTGCCCGAAGTAGGCGCGCGACGGTCCGACCAGGTGCAGCAGCTTGGCCACCACGGTCGCCACCCCGTCGAGGTGGCCCGGCCGGATCGCCCCCTCCAGCCGGTCGGCGAGGACGCCGACCTGCAGCCGCACCTGCGGCGGCGCCGGCCAGATCTCCCGCTCGTCGGGGAGGAAGGCGAGGTCGACGCCCTCAGCGGCCAGCACGGCCAGGTCGCCCTCCCGGTCGCGGGGGTAGACGGCCAGGTCCTCGCGGGGCCCGAACTGCAGCGGGTTGACGAACACCGAGGCGACCACGAAGCCGGTCTCGCGCCTGGCCATGGCCAGCAGGGCGCGGTGGCCGGCGTGCAGGGCGCCCATGGTGGCCACGAAGCCGACCTCGTTGCCTGCGTCGCGGGCCGCGGCGGTTGCCGCGCGCAGCTCAGCGCTGCTCGCGACCGCGCGCACGCCGGCCGATCCTCCGCAGCAGCTCGAGCCGTTCGTGGGGCTCCTCGCCCTCGACGTAGCCGGAGAGGCCGGCCTCCACCCGCCGCCGGGCCTCCGGGTCCAGCCGGCCGGCCGCCGCCGCGCGGTCGGCGACCAGCCGGGCGAGGGCGACGTAGACGTTCATCACCTTCTGCTTGCGGGCGAGCGCCTCGGCGTGCATCGCCACCGTGCGACCGTCGCCCCGCACCCACGGACCGGACAGCCCGGCCTGGCCGGTGGCGAGCGCCGCGTCCACGCTGGCGTGGACCAGCCCGCTGAGCAGCGCCGCAGGGTCGATCACGCCGCCCGCCCGCAGCTGGTCGGCGGCGGTGGCGGCCAGCCCGGCGCAGCCGTTGGCGGCCAGCACCAGGGCGGCGTGGTAGCGGACCCGGCCGGACTCCGGCACGTCCATCGGACGGCCACCGAAGGCGATCACCACCTCCCGGCCTGCCGGGTCGCCGGTGACCCCCCAGACGGTGCCTGGCAGGCGTCCGAGGGTCGCCTCCAGGTCGTCGTTGAAGATCTGGACCGGATGGCAGGCGGCGACCAGCGCCCCGACCGCCGCCGCCGGCGCGAGCAGGTCCGGGCCGTCGACGCCGGCGGTGTGGATCACCACCTGGTCGGAGGCGAACACGCCGTCGGCGGCCAGCGCCGTCACCAGCGAGGGCAGCTCGTCGTCGAGTACGGCAAGGACGACGAGGGCGGCGCCCCTGGTGGCCTCGCTCGGGTCGGCCATCGGCAGCCCGCCGGCGGCCTGGACCCGCTCGCGGCCCCGCTGGGAGCGGACGCCGATGGTGACCTCGACGCCGATCCTGTCGAGGAAGGTGGCAAGGGCGAGGCCCACACGGCCCGGCCCGATGACGGCGGCGGGCGACAGCTTGATGCTGGGCG
>DASYRU010000442.1:0-5884 GCA_036004165.1 Actinomycetota bacterium | reverse complement strand
TCGCGGTCTTGGCCGCGGCCGGCGTCGGGGTGGTGGCCGCAGGCGGCGGGGCCTTCCTGGCCTCGGGCGGCTTCGGTGGTGCGGCCGTTGGCGGCGTCGGTGTCGCGGCAGCAGGCTTGGGCGGCGGGGGCGGCTTCACCGGGGCCTCCGGTTCGTCGGGCGTAGCGGTCGGCTGGGCGGGGACGGTGGGCGTGGAGGCGGGGGGCGGCGGGGTCGCCGGGTCGAACAGGCCGACCCGTGGGCCGGCTGGCGACGGGGTCGCGCGAGGCGGCGGCTGCGCGCCTGGTGGAGCGGGGTCCGGCTTCGGGGTCGCCTGCGCCGGCCGGGCCGGCTCCGGCGGCCGGCGGGTTGGCTCCGGCGGCCGGCGGGTTGGCTCCGGCGGCCGGGTTGGCTCCGGCGGCCGGCGGGTTGGCTCCGGCGGCCGGGCCGGCTCCGGCGGCCGGCGGGTTGGCTCCGGCGGAGGCGGGGGGTTGGGCGGTGAGCTGGCCGTTGGGCCGGGTGGACCGGCGGCCGCGGCCTGCGGTGGGTTGGAGGGCGGCGGTTCGGCAGGGGGCTCCAACTGCTCCCTGAGCCAGTCCAGCGCTCTGGGCGCGTACTCGATCCGCTCGCGATCGGCGCGCGACTTCCGCTTTGGCGGTCTTCTGTCAGCAGGCACGATGGCGCGTCCTCGTGTGCTCGGTCGGCGCCTCGGGCGCCAGCCATCTGGACAAAGCTACCCGCCGGCGACGGAGTTACCCACAGCATGATGAAGCAGGCGCGCGTGGCTCGCGACCCCTGTGCCGCGATTGTGGATTTGGACGCCGAACGCGGTACGCTCACGACGGTTCGAGGACAATGAACGAATCGACTGGCTCGTCTGGAGATGACCGTGTCGCTGCGGACCCGCCTCACGCTGTTCTTCGTCGCCATCGTGGTGCTGCCGGTGACGGCGGTCACCATCCTCGGCTGGCGCGCCGTCGCCCGCTCCAGCGATCGCCAGGTCCGCTCCGAGCTGGAGCACAGCCGCCGCTCGGCCATGCTCGTCTTCGCCGGCCAGGTCGAGCAGGCGGCCGACATGGTCCGTGCGCTCGCAGGCGACCCGGCGCTGCAGCGGGCCATGGCGGCCCGCGACCGGGCCAGGCTGCAAGCCGTCCTCGAGCGCTGGGACGCGAGCGAACTGTTGGTCGCGGTGACAGGGCCAGACGGGCGGGTGCTGGCGCGCGCGGGCCGGACCGAGCCGAGCTTCCTCGCCGGGGTGGTGCCGCCGGCGCCGAGGGCGCTGCTCGCCCCGCGCCCCGGTTCGGGGGGGTCCGGGGGGGCGCGGCAGGGACCGGGGGGGTCCGGGGGGGCGCGGCAAGGACCGGGGGGGTCCGGGGGGGCGCTTTCGGCCCCCCCGGTCGATCGGGGCTGGACCATGCTGCAGCGCCGCAGCGTCACCGTCGACCGGCGTGGCTGCGCCAGGCGCGCGACCGGGGTGTGCACGCTCGGCACGGTGACGGCCGGCATCTGGATGGACAACGCCGAGCTGCAGCGGCTGGTCGTCGGCACCCTTGACGCCGACCTCACCCTCGCCATCGGCGAGCAGCCGGTCGCCAGCACCATCGGCCGCCTGACCGCAGCCGACCCGGTCCCCGCCGACAACGGCTTCCGGCACCGCCGGCTGGCCGGTCGGCCGGTGGTCGAGTCGGCCGACTGGCTGTCACAGACCCCGGGCGAGCGGGTCCGGCTGCTGGTGAGCGTCCCCGGCGGCGCCACCACCGGCGGGATCGACTCCCGGCTGGTCGCGCTGGTCCTGCTGCTGCTCATGGTGGTCTCCCTGGTCGGCACGCTGCTCGGCGCGGTGCTCGCCCGGCTGGTCAGCCGGCCCCTCGGCGAGCTGGCTGAGCAGGCCCGCGCGATCGCCAGGGGCAACTTCACCAAGCCCCCATCGGCGGTCCGCTCCGGCGGCGAGGTCGGGGAGCTTGCCAGGGCCTTCGACCGGATGCGGGTCGAGCTGGGCGAGTACCTGACCGCGCTGCGGGCCAGCCGCGACGAGCTGGCCCGCTCGATGAGCCGCCTCGGCCAGACGCTCTCGTCAACCCACGACCTGCCCAGGCTGCTGGCGGTGGTGCTGGAGGCGGCGGTCCAGACCCGTCGGGCCAGGGCTGGCAGCCTGCTGCTGCTCACCCCCGACCGCACCGCCCTGGTCCGTCAGGCCACCCACGGCCTGCGCGACCGCGACCCCGCCGAGCGGGTCCCTGTCGGCCAGGGCGTCGCCGGGACGGTCGCCGCCACCGGCCGCCCGATGGTGCTGGCCAGCCCGGCGGAGGCCCGCCAGCCGGCCGAGGGCGAGCCGACCGCGACCACCCAGGTCAGCGTTCCGCTGCTCTCCCAGGGTCGCGTCCTCGGCGTGCTCAGCCTCTATGACCGCGAGGACGGCGAGCCGTTCACCCTGGCGGACGCCGACGCCCTGACCGCCTTCGCCGTCCAGGCCGCCGTCGCCATCGAGAACGTGCAGCTGCACGCCGAGGCCGAGCGGCTGTCGGTCACCGACCCGCTCACCGGGACCTGGAACTACCGCTACTTCGGCCGCCGCTTCGAGCAGGAGATCGAACGCTCGCGGCGTTTCGGCCGGGTGCTCGCCCTGCTGATGATCGACCTGGACCACTTCAAGTCGGTCAACGACCGCCACGGCCACCAGCGTGGCGACGAGGTCCTGGTGGAGTTCGCCCGTCGCGTCACCGGCAGCGTCCGCGACATCGACACCTTCGCCCGCTACGGCGGCGAGGAGTTCGTCCTCATCCTCCCGGAGACCAACCTGGGCGGCGGCCTGGCCGTGGCCGAGAAGCTGCGCCTCGCCACCCACGGGACCGTGTTCTGCGACCGGGGCAGCGACGGCGTGCGGCTGACGATCTCGATCGGGGTGGCCTGCTTTCCCGAGCACGCCTCCGCACCGGAGGAGCTGCTCAGGGCCGCCGACGAGGCCCTCTACGAGGCCAAGCTGCAGGGCCGCAACCGGGTGGTCACCGCCACACCCCGGCTGCTGCCGCTGGCCGCCCGCCCCGGCCCGGTCAAGGGCCGGACGGCACGGGTCGAGTAAGATCGGCGTCTCGACGAGGTAGTTCGTGGCTTGTGGGGGAGTTGCTGATCGTGAAGGTACGCAAGGCCGTCATCCCCGCGGCCGGGCTCGGAACCCGGTTCCTCCCGGCGACCAAGGCGCAGCCGAAGGAGATGCTGCCCCTGGTCGACAAACCCGCCATCCAGTACGTCATCGAGGAGGCCGTCCGGGCCGGGATGGACGACATCCTGATCGTCACCGGACGGGGCAAGCAGGCCATCGAGGACCACTTCGACCGTGCCCTCGAGCTCGAGAACCTGCTGATCGAGAAGGGCGACGACGACAAGCTCGAGCTGGTCCGGGCCATCTCCGACATGGCCCACGTCCACTACATCCGCCAGAAGGCGCCGCTCGGCCTCGGCCACGCCATCGGCGTCGCCGAGCAGCACGTCGGCGACGAGCCGTTCGCGGTGCTGCTCGGCGACGACGTGATCGACGAGGGCGAGAAGCTGCTCGCCGAGCTGGTCGCCGCCTACGAGCGCCACGGCGCCAGCGTGGTGGCCGCGATGGAGGTCGAACCCGCCCAGATCAAGGCGTACGGCGCCGTCACCCCCGCCGAGGAGGTCCAGCCAGGGCTGCACCGGATGGCCGACATCGTCGAGAAGCCCGCCCCGGAGGAGGCGCCGTCCAACCTGGCCGTCATCGGCCGCTACGTGCTCCACCCCGAGGTGTTCGACGCTCTCCGAGTCACCGAGCCGGGCGCCGGCGGCGAGATCCAGCTCTCCGACGCCCTCAAGCACCTGGTCCACAACTCCGAGCGCGGCGTGCTCGCCTACACCTTCAGCGGCATCCGCTACGACGCCGGGGACAAGAACGACTACCTGCGCGCGACGGTGGAGCTCGCCGCCCGCCGCGACGACATCGGCCCCGCCTTCGTCGCCTTCCTCCGCCGCTTCCTGGCCGACCTCGACGCCGGCCCACCCCGCCGCTAGCGAGGCGCCATGGGCAGCCCGTTCCCCACCGACCGGCCCAACCCGCCCGACCTCGTCCCCTTCGAGCAGGCCCGCGCCGCCGTCCTCGAGCGGCTCGGCCCCCTGCCGGCCCGCGAGGTGCCGCTCGGCGACGCCCTCGGCTGTGTCCTCGCCGAGGATGTCACCGCCGCCGAGGACCTGCCGCCGTTCGCCAACTCGGCCATGGACGGCTTCGCCGTGCGCGCCGCCGATCTCGCCAGCGCCAGCGCGGCCGACCCGGTCGACCTCCAGATCCTCGGCGAGGTGTTCGCCGGCACCGGGCGGCTGCCCACCGTCGGCCCCGGCGGGGCGGCGCGGATCATGACCGGCGGGGCCCTGCCGCCGGGCGCGGACGCGGTCGTCCCGGTCGAGGAGACCAGCGCCGATGAGCGCACCGTGCAGGTCCGCCTGGCGCCTGGCCGGCGCCAGTTCGTCCGCGAGGCCGGCGAGGACGTCAGCGCCGGCACCGTGGTGCTGCAGCGGGGTCAGACGCTCCGGCCGGCCGCGATCGGCATGCTCGCCTCGGTCGGCCGCCGCAGCGTCGCCGTCCACCCGCGGCCGCGGGTGGCGGTCGTCTCCACCGGCGACGAGCTGGTCGACCCCGGCGACCCCCTTGGGCCCGGCCAGATCCGCGACTCCAACTCCTGGCTGCTGGTCGCCCAGGCTCACGCGGCGGGCGCCGACGCCTTCCGCTGCGGCCGGCTGCGGGACGACCCGGACGCGCTGCGCCGCGGCTTCGCGCTGGCCGCCGCCGAAGGCGACCTGGTCCTGACCTCCGGTGGCGTGTCGGTCGGGGAACGCGACTACACCAAGCGGGTCCTCGCCGAGCTGGGCGACGTGCGCAGCTTCCGGGTCGCCATGCAGCCGGGCATGCCACAGGCGTTCGGGATGGCCGCCGGCGCGCCCCTGTACGGGCTGCCGGGCAACCCGGTCTCCTGCTTCGTGGTGTTCGAGGTGCTGGTGCGCCCCGCGCTGCGCCGGCTTGCCGGCCACCCCGACGACCGCCTCGACCGCCCCCGCGTGGTCGCCCGCCTGGGCCAGCCGGTCCGCAGCCCGCGCGGCAAGACGTCCTTCCTCCGGGTCCGCCTGGACGTCGGTGACGACGGCCTGGTGGCCACCCTCACCGGCAACCAGGGCTCCGGTGTGCTCTCCTCCTGCGTCGCCGCCGACGGGCTGGCGGTGATCCCCGCCGAGACCACCGAACTGCCAGGCGGCGCGGCCGTCCCGATCGTGCTGCTCCACGAGGACCTCGCATGGGTGAGCTGAGCCACCTCGACGAGCACGGCGCGGCCAGGATGGTCGACGTCTCGGCCAAGCCGGAGACCGAGCGGGTCGCCGTGGCCGGCTGCCGGGTCGTGCTGGCTCCCGAGACCCTCCGGCTGCTGGCCGCCGGCGGCCTTCCCAAGGGCGACGCGCTGGCGGTCGCCCGGGTGGCGGGCATCATGGGCGCCAAGCGCACCCCGGACCTGGTCCCTCTCTGCCACCCCCTACCGCTCACCGGCGTCGAGGTCGACCTGGCCGTCGATGCCGACGCCGTCCAGATCACGGCCACCGTGCGCACCACCGCCCGCACCGGGGTCGAGATGGAGGCCCTGACCGCCGCCGCCATCGCCGCCCTCGCCCTCTACGACATGGTCAAGGGCGTCCAGCGGGACGCGCGCGTCGACGGGCTGCGCCTGCTGGCCAAGCGCGGCGGCCGCTCCGGGGAGTACACGACGACTGCGGGGGGCTCCGCCCCCCGCAACCCCCCCGAAACCGGCAACCCCCCCGAAACCCAATCGGGACCGGGGTAGCGATGAACCTGTCCGGGCTGCGGGTGGCGGTGCTGACCGTCAGCGACCGGGTCGCCGCCGGCAGC
>DASYRU010000441.1:0-3282 GCA_036004165.1 Actinomycetota bacterium | reverse complement strand
TGGACCTGGTCGAGCTGCGGCTGCCCGTAGAGCATGTCGACTTCGTTGTTCTGCAGCGCCGCCGGCTGGGTGGTCGACTCGGGCAGGAAGCGGTAGACGATCTTGTCCAGGTGCGGCTTGGGCCCGAAGTACTTGTCGTTGCGCGCGACCGTCAGGCTCTGGCCGGGGGTGTAGGACGCAACGATGAACGGCCCACCCGACGGGATCTTCTGCGGGTTCTTGTCGAGGCCGGTGTTCCAGCCGCCCGGCTGTTCCTTCACGTAGTGGGAGGGCACGATGCCGTTGGAGAACAGCGACTGCCAGTCGGCGAACTTCTTGCTGTAGACGGTGGTCACCGTCTTGCCGCCGTCGGAGCCGGTCACCGACTCGATGTCCTGGTAGCCGGCGGTGGAGGCGCAGTCGGCCTTCTTGTCCTTGCCGTTGCAGTTCTCCCAGAAGTAGACGAAGTCGTCGGCGCTGATCGGCGTGCCGTCCGACCAGACCGCGTTCTGCTTGATCTTGTAGACGACCGTCTGCGGGTCCTGGCTGGTCAGCTCGGCCGAGTCCATCAGGGCCGTGTCGAGGTGGACGGTGAAGTCCGGGTGGACCACGTACACGCTCGGGTAGATGTTGGTGGTGATGTTCTGCAGCGCTTGCAGGATGTCCTTGGTGGTGTTGATGTTGAAGCCGGCCTGCTCCTGGTCGGCGGCATAGTTGAGGGTGCCGCCCTCCTGGATCTGCGCGGCCTCGCCGCCGCCACCCCCATCGTCGCCGCCGCCGCAGGCGGCCGCGACCATGGCCAGGCCGACGAGCAGCACTGCCCATCGAGCCGAACGCAAACGTTGCACCGAATCGACCTCCTCACTGGAGCTGTTGCCCCGGATGCCCACCGCGATCCGGAACCTGACACTCTGGCCGGCGGTCGCCGAGCGGCGACCGCGGCGTTGGGCGGCGTCGGGGACCGGGGGATCACGGCCGGCGCCGCCAGCTAGCCCTCCGCCTGTCGCACCTCCCACCTGTCGGCCTCGGGGCTATGCAGAGATGCTCAAGACCGGCAAGCCATATAGCGCCCGAATCGTACGTCACCGGCCAGCGCACCGTTCATAAGAATTTTCTCAGCCGCTGCGGGCCCTTTACCTGCGGTGACGCCGGCTTAAACCAGCGGCCATGGGTAGGGGCGGCCGCTGCCGGGAGCCGGCAGCCGGCCCGCCCCGGCGAGGGCAGTGGCCCGCTCGGCCACCGCGGCCACCTCGTCGGCGGCCAGCAGCATGCCGAGGCGGTCGCCCAGCTCGCCGCCGGCGACCTGGCCGGCCAGGGCCTCCAGGTCGGCCACCATCGCCGCCTCCAGCCGCCGGCCCGCCAGGTCCCACAGGACGGTCCGCAGCTTCGGCTCGACGTGGAAGCAGACCCCGTGGTCGATCGCCCAGACCCGGCCATCCTCGCCGGCGAGGCAGTGGCCAGCCTTGCGGTCGGCGTTGTTGCTGACCACGTCGAAGGCGGCGACCTGCGGCAGCACGGGGTTGTCGGCGGCCAGCAGCTCGAACGCGGTCACCTCCGGGTCGGCGTCGACGTACAGCTGCAGCGAGCCGACGCCGAGCGGGCCGTCGCGCGCGAGGGTCGGTGGGACCAGGCCCCAGCCGAGCTGCTCGGAGACCTGGTAGGCGGCGACCTCGCGGCGGTACAGGGTGCCGGAGGGGAAGTCCCACAGCGGGCGTTCTCCCCTGACCGGCTTGTAGACGGCCATCCCCTCCAGGTCCTGGTGCCTGACGCGGGCGAGCAGGGTCGCGTTGGAGGCCCAGGGAATGCGTCCCAGCAGCTCCAGCTCGCCCTCGGCGAGCAGGGCGAGGGCCCGCGCCCCAGAGACGACCGCGGGCTCCGGCTCCGGCGAGGCGCTGGGGGTCATGTCACCGACGGGCGGTGGCCGTTGAGGGCGGGGCAGATGTGGCCGGCCGGGTCGAGCGGGTTGCCGCAGAGCGGGCAGAGCGGCCGTCCGCGGGCGATCACCTGGGAGCCGTGGCGGGCCAGCACGCGCAGTTGCGGCCGGGTCACCCAGAGCCGGACCTCCTGCGCTTCTGGGGCGACGGCGTCGGGGTCGTCCTCGTCGCTGGCGACCAGCTCGGTGGCGACCACCACGACCCGGTCGCGCTGCGGGTCGTAGCTGAGCGAGAGCTGGCCCACCCGGAAGTCCGGCTCCAGCGGCTCGGACAGCGCGAGCTCGCCGGTCTCGGCCGCCCTTGTCTCCTCCGGGTCCTCCGGCCGGTCGGAGGCCAGCTCAGGCAGCCAGCTCTCCAGGCTCTCGGCCAGCCGCCGGACCTGGTCCTTCTCGACCAGCAGGGTCACCTGGTCGGCGCCTGAGGCGGCCTGGAGGTAGAAGGTCCGCTGTCCGGGAACCCCGATGGCGTCGGCGGTCAGCCGGGTGACGGGGTCCAGGTCACGACTTGGCACGGGCCGCCTCCCTCCGCCGCCGCTTGGGGGGCGCCAGGTCGCCGTTGCCGCCGCGGTCGTTCAGGCGCAGCAGGTGGGGGACGGGGCCGAAGCCGAGCGCGGTGACGCTGGCCGGCCCGACCACCAGCCGCTGGAACAGGTCGAGGTGGAGGCCGAGGTAGTGGGCGGCCAGCGCCTTGATGACGTCCGCGTGGCTGCACACCGCCACCGTCTGCCTCGGGTGGGCCTCGCGCAGCCGTTCGACGGCGAGCACCGCTCGGGCCTGCATCTCGAGGAGCGACTCGCCGTCGGGAAAGCGGGCCAGCGACGGCGTCGCCTGGACGACCTTCCAGAGCGGCTGCTTGGCCAGCTCCTTCAGCTCCCGGCCGGTCCAGGCGCCGTAGCGGACCTCCCCGAGCTCGTTGAGGGCGCCGACCTCCAGGCCACGTGGACCGGCCACCTCGGCGGCCGTCTCCCGGCAGCGCTCGAGCGGGCTGGTGTAGACGGCGTCGATCGGCAGCGGCGCCAGGCGCTCGGCCAGCGCGGCGGCTTGCCGGCGGCCGGCGTCGCTCAGGTGCAGGCCGGGCGTCCAGCCCGACAGCCGCGTGCCGGTCTGGTCGGTGGCGGCGTGGCGGAGCAGGAGCAGCAGGTTCATCCGAGCCATGATACGGACGGGCGGCGCCGGGGTGGCGCTATCCGTTCAAGCCCACCCGAACCGCCCAGGCGGCCACCTCCGCCCGCGAGCTCATGCCGAGCTTGGCGAGGATGTTGGAGACGTGCACCGAGGCGGTCTTGGTGGTGATGTACAGCCGGCGCGCGACCTCGCCGTTGCTGAGCCCCTCGGCGAGCAGGGCGGCCACCTCCCGCTCCCGCGGGGTC
>DASYRU010000440.1:0-14687 GCA_036004165.1 Actinomycetota bacterium | reverse complement strand
GCCGGAGAGGGCCGCCAGCGACCGGTCCAGGCCGGTGGCCGGGATGCCGAGGCCGGCGGCGACCCGGCGGGCCTCCGCCTCCGCCCGGTAGCCGCCCTCCACCTCGAAGCGCTCCTGCAGGTTGGAGAACCGCTTGATGGCCCGGTCTCGGGTCCTGGCGTCGGCGTCCTGGTCGATCCGTCGCCGTGCCGCCTCCAGCTCCTGGCGGGCCCGGTCCAGGCCGCGGGCCGACAGCAGCCGGGCCAGCCCGGTCGAGGCCGCGGTGGGCGGCGACTCCTGCGGCAGCCACGCCAGTTCCCCGACCAGGTTGACCGCGCCGTTACGCCTCGATGCCCCATCTTCCGGGGGGCTATGCATGAGCCCCCCGGACCCCCCGGCCGCCTCTGCCAGGGTCCGCAGCAGGCTGGTCTTGCCGGCGCCGTTCGGCCCCGCCAGGCCGACCACGTCGCCGGGCGCGACGGTGAAGCTCACCTCGTCGGCGAGCAGCCGGTGGCCGACCTCGACGGTCAGCTCGGTGACACGGAGCATGTTCGGACGGGTCCCTCACTGGACGGCGCTAAGGGGGCCCTGCACGAAAGCTACTACAGCAGCTCAGTCGTCCAGCCCCATCACTTCCAGCACCAAGGTCGTCACGCTGTAGTAGCTTTCGTGCGGGGCCCCCTTGACGATGATGGGTGGCAGCCGGCGGATCCGGCAAGCCATTAGGCGGTCGCGGCTATCCTTGGAGGCGTGTTCGCCACCAGACCGGAGCTGCGCGGGACCTTCGGCATGGTCTCGTCGACCCACTGGCTGGCCTCGGCGGCGGCGATGGCGCTGCTGGAACGGGGCGGCAACGCCTTCGACGCCGCGGTCACGGCCGGCTTCGTGCTGCAGGTGGTCGAGCCCCACCTGAACGGGCCGGGCGGCGAGGTGCCGGTCATCGGCTACAGCGCCGAGCGGGACCAGGTGTTCGTGGTGAACGGCCAGGGCCCGGCGCCGGCGGCCGCCAGCATCGGCCGCTTCCGCGATCTCGGCCTCGACCTGGTTCCCGGCGACGGGCTGCTGCCGGCCTGCGTGCCAGGCGCCTTCGGGGCCTGGATGCTGCTGCTGGCCGAGCACGGCACCATGCGCCCGCGTGACGTGCTGGAGCCCGCCATCGGCTACGCCGAGGGCGGCTTCCCCGCGCTGCCGGGCGTCGCCGGGACGGTGGCCGCGAAGCAACGCCTGTTCGCCGAGGAGTGGCCCTCCTCGGCAGAGGTGTGGCTGGCCGACGGCGTGCCGGCGAGCGGGGCGCGGCTGCGCAACCCGGCGCTGGCCGCGACCTGGCGCCGCCTGCTCGCCGAGGCCGAGGCGGCCTCTGCCGACCGCGACGGCCAGATCGAGGCCGCCGTCGCCGCCTTCTACGAGGGGTTCGTGGCCGAGGCGATCGCCGGCTACCTGGCCGCCGCCGAGGTCATGGACGGCAGCGGGCGCCGGCACCGGGGCCTGCTCGGCGGCGACGACCTGGCCGGCTGGCGGGCGAGCTTCGAACCGCCGGTCACCCTCGACTACCACGGCTGGAGGGTCTGCAAGACCGGCCCGTGGGGCCAGGGCCCTGTCTTCCTGCAGCAGTTGGCGCTGCTGGACGGGTTCGACCTGGCCGCCATGGGCCTCGGCGGCGAGGCCTACGTCCACACCCTGGTGGAGTGCGGCAAGCTCGCCTTCGCCGACCGGGAGGCCTGGTACGGCGACCCGGCCGCGGTCGATGTTCCGCTGGACGGCCTGCTCGACCCTGCCTACAACCAGCGCCGCCGCGCCCTGGTCGGTGGGGACGCCTCCCTGGAGCTGCGGCCCGGGTCGCCGGCCGGCCGGACGCCGCGCCTGCCGGCGGCCGTCGCGACCGCCGCGGGGAGGCACCCGAGTGGGTCCGGCGAGCCGGCCCTCTCCGGTGGCGACACCTGTCATGTGGACGTGGCCGACCGGTACGGCAACCTGGTCGCGGCCACCCCGAGCGGGGGCTGGCTGCAGAGCTCCCCGGCCGTTCCCGGGCTGGGGTTCTGCCTCGGCACCAGGGGGCAGATGTTCTGGCTGGAGGAGGGGCTTGCCAGCTCGCTGGCTCCGGGGAGGCGGCCGCGGACCACGCTCAGCCCTTCGCTGGCGCTGCGCGACGGCGAGCCGCTGCTGGCCTTCGGCACCCCTGGCGGGGACGCGCAGGACCAGTGGCCGCTGCAGTTCTTCCTCGCCCACGTCCACTTCGGGCTGGACCTCCAGCAGGCGATCGACGTCCCGGCGTTCACCTCGGAGCACTTCCCGAGCTCCTTCTGGCCCCGCGAGGCCGCGCCCGGCCGGCTGCTGGTCGAGGCTCGCCTCCAGCCGGCGGTGGTGGCGGGCCTGCGGGCGCGCGGCCACCTGGTCGAGGTGGCGGACCCGTGGTCGATCGGCCGCACCTGCGTGGCCGGCCGCGACCCGGCGACCGGGCTGCTGCTGGCCGCCGCCAACCCGCGCGGCCGGCAGGCCTACGCCGTGGGACGGTAGCCCGCTCAGTAGCCCGCTCAGAGGTCGAGGACGAAGGTGAAGCTCGCCTGGCGGCCGCCGGCGCGGTCACTGAGGTGCTCGAGCAGCAGCTCCCGCCGGAAGATCCTGTCGTCCTGGTTGGCCGGCTCCCCGGGGAAGTAGAGCTGGGTGGTGAGGACCGGCCGGTTCGGCGCCTGCACCTTGACGTGGATGTGGCGGGTCCGGCCGCTGTACAGGGCGGGCACGATCGTCTCCAGGCGCCAACGGCCCTGCGCGTCGGTGAACTGGTGGCCACGCAGGCGGTAGCTCTCGTGGCTGTACTCGCCGTGGTCGTCGGCCTGCCAGAAGTCGAGCAGCGCGCGCGGCACCGGCCGGCAGCCGGTGTCCACCACCGCGCCAGTGATGGTCAGCCTGGTGCCGCCGAGCCCTGGCTCCAGCAGCGAGGCCCGCTCCGGCGAGTCGGGAGCGAAGAACGGGCCCTCGGTCTGCGACAGCGTCGGGTCGTCGCCGTCGTCGCAGGCCGGCGTCGGGGCCAGCGTCCCTCCCGCGGCGGCGGTGGACGGGGAGGGTGGCGTGGTGCTGGCCACCCCGGCTTCCGGCTCGGGCTCGTCGCCGTCGCAGGCGGCCAGCGCCAGCGGCAGCGGCAGGGCGAGACCCAGCTGCAGCAGCCGGCGGCGCGTCAGGCGCGGGGACGGGCCGGCCATCAGGCCCGCTCGAAGCGGAGGCGGAACTCCACCGTCATGCCGTCCTCGATCGAGACGACCGGGCCGATGCGCGGCGGCTGGATCCCGTAGTCGGTCATGCGGATGGGGAGCTGGCCGGCCACCTGGATGGTGTCGCCGTCCCAGCGGCCCCGCAGGTCGACGGTCACCTCTTGGGTGACGCCGTGGGCGGTCAGCCGCCCCTTGCCCTTGCCGGTCACCTGCTGACCGTCCGCAGGGGCCTGGTCGAGCCGGATGGGCTCGGTCAGCTCGAAGGTGGCGGTCGGGAACTGGTTGGACTGCAGGCCGTTCTGCCTGATGGCGTTGTCGCGGCGGGCCTCGTCGCTCTCCAGCCTGGTCAGGTCGGCCTCGACCCTGACCGCCTCGACCTGGTCACCGGCGACCTGCATGGTGCCGGTCACCGCCGTCGACCGGCCGACGGCGTCGCTCGGCGAGGAGACGAAGGCGAGTTGCTCGCGGACCCGGTAGCCGACGAACGAGGAGCCGTCGCCGCTGATCTGCCAGCTGCCGTCCGCGCTGTCGGCGGCAGCCTGGCCGCTGGTGGCCGTGCCGCCGGCGCTGGTCGGCGCCGGCTCGTCGAGCGCGGCCGGCGCCGGCGAGTCCGAGGTCCGCAGCGACAGCAGCGCGTACGCGCCGCCGCCGACGAGCAGCAGCGCGACCACCACCGCCGCGACCAACCAGGCCCTGCGCCTGCCGTCACCCGCCATGCCGGAGCTCCCGTCGGAACCGGGCCGGGCCGCCGGCCCGGGTCGTTTGTGCACTCGTGCGCGGCAGTCTCGTCCGCGACCGATAAGGTAACGGTAAGGGCGCACGGCCGGAACCCAACCGAGCAGGAGGACCAGCGCGCGGTGCCGAGCGAGGCGGTCGTGTTCGACCTTGGCGGGGTGCTGATCGACTGGGACCCCCGCTACCTGTATCGCAAGCTGTTCCGCGACGAGGCGGCGGTGGAGGAGTTCCTGGCCACCGTCGCCACCCCGGAGTGGAACGCCGAGCAGGACCGCGGCCGTCCGTTCGCCGACGCGGTCGCCGAGCTGGCCGCACGCCACCCCGCCGAGGCGGCGGCCATCGCCGCCTACCACCAGCGCTGGCGGGAGATGCTCGGCGGCGACATCCCGGGGACGGTGGCGCTGCTGGCCCAGCTGCGTGCCGCCGGCGTCCCGGTGTACGCGCTGAGCAACTGGTCGGCCGAGACCTTCCCCCTGGCCAGGGAGCGCTTCCCGTTCCTGGCCTGGTTCGACGGTCTGGTCATCTCCGGCGAGGAGCGGCTGGCCAAGCCGGACCGGCGCATCTTCGAGCTGCTGCTCGACCGCTTCGGCCTCACCCCTGCGGCGACCGTGTTCGTGGACGACTCGGCCGCCAACGTGGCTGCCGCCGGCGCCGTCGGCCTGGACGCCGTGCTGTTCCGCGACGCCGTCCAGCTCCGCCGCGACCTGGCCGCCCGCGGCCTGCTGGACGGCGGCTGAGCGGCCTCCCAGGGGTGCATGCTGCTGCTCGCTGCCGCCGCGGGGCGCGACCAGGACCGTTCGCCGAGTCGGAGGGGCCCGAGGTGGGCTTCGGCATCGTCGATCGCCTCGATCTCGACGACTACCGCTACCTGCACTCGACACGGGGCGAGCTGCTGCGGCGCCTGGGCCGGACCGAAGAGGCCCGCGAGGCCTACCGCCGGGCGCTGGCGCTGGTCCACGACGACGCCGAGCGGCGCCTGCTCGAACGGCGGGTGGCAGAGCTCAGCCGGCCGGCTTGAGGTGCCGCCCCCACCAGTCGAGGACCGCCTCGAAGCGTGCGATGCGATGGCTGGGGAGGCCGGAGCGGGACAGCTCGTGGCCCTCGCCGGGGAACAGCAGGAGCTCGACCTCGACCTGGCGCTGCTTGAGGGCGACGAACAGGCGTTGGGCCTGCTCGACCGGGCAGCGCCAGTCGTGCTCGGAGTGGATCAGCAGCATCGGGATGCGGATCCGGTCGACGTGGGTGAGCGGGCTCTGGGCCAGCACCCGCCCTGGGTCGGTGCCGTTGTAGGTCTTGACGAAGAACCAGCCGATGTCGCTCGAGCCCTCGAAGCTGTCGAACGCGTTGCAGGCCCGCTCGCTGATCGCGGCCCTGAAGCGGCCGCTGTGGGCGGCCAGCCAGCTGGCCATGTAACCGCCGTAGGAGCCGCCCATCACCCCGACCCGATCGCCGTCCAGGTCGGGGTCGGCGAGGGCGGCGTCGAGCAGGGCGAGCACGTCCTGGGTGTCGAGGTTGCCGAAGTCACCGACGACCGCGCGGCCGTGGGACTCGCCGTAGCCGGACGAGCCGCGCGGGTTGCCCATCACCACCGCGTAGCCGGCGCCGACGTACACCTGCGCCTCGTCGAACAGCGTGTAGCCGTACATGGCGAACGGCCCGCCATGGACCATCAGCACCACCGGGTGCGGCCCGGCGCCCGCCGGTTTCAGCACCCAACCGTGGACCCTGGTCCCGTCCCGGGCGGTTCCCTCCAGTTCCTCCATCGGCCGCAGCGGGGCCGAGCGGGCCAGCAGCGCCCCGAAGTCGCTGAGGGTCGTCTCGACACCGTCCCGCAGCACGACCACCTCGCCTGCCGAGGTGGGCTCGCTGACCACCGCGGCGATCACGCCGCCGGCGGCGGCGTAGTCGTGCACTTGGCGGCGGCCGTCGAGCAGCCGAAGCGGCTCGCCGCCGTCGACCGGGAAGCGCAGCAGCCCGACCGCCCCGCGCTCCAGCGAGATGGTGGTGACCGCCTGCTCGTCGACCAGCAGCGGCAGCACGCCGCCGCCGAAGGCCGGCTCGTGGTCGAACCGTTCGGGGTCGGTCAGCCGTCGTGGCGGGGCGGCGCCGTCGGCCGGCGCCGACCACAGCACGGTCGGTCGCCCGGCCAGGTCGGGGTCGACGCCGCAGAACCAGACCGTCTGGCCGTCGGGGGAGAACGCAGGCCGCGCCACCGCCAGGCTGGAGGCGGTCACCCGCTGCGCGTCGCCGCCCTCCGCCGGAGCGACGAACACGTCGCTGACCGCGTCCTCGTCACGGGTCTCGTGCCTGGCGGAGACGAACGCCAGCGTGCGGCCGTCCGGGCTCCACGCCGGGTCGCGGTGGTCGTAGTCGCCCCTGGTGATCTGCAGCGGCTGGGCGTCCTCGGCCAGGGCGTCGACCACGAACACGTGCGGGCGCCGGTCGTTGGTGAAGCCGATGTCGTCGAGCCGGTACTGGAAGGTGGTGATGCGCCGCGGCGGTTCCTTCTCGGGCGGGACGTCCTTGTCGGTGCCGTAGCGGCCCGGCTCCGGCAGCCGGGCCACGTAGGCCAGCCGGGTCGAGTCCGGGCTCCAGGCGAACTGCTCGACCCCGAGCGGCTGCTCGCAGACCCGGCGCGGCTCGCCACCGTCGGCCGGGATCACGTGCAGCTGCGGCTTGTCGTCGTCGCCGGCGCGCAGGAAGGCGAGGTGGCGTCCGTCCGGCGAGAACTGCGGGCGGCCGTCGCGCTTGCCGGCGGTGAAGCGGCGGGGCGCCGCCGCGCCGTCGGCCGGCACCACCCAGATGTCGCTGCGGTAGGCGTTGGCGTCCAGGTCGACCCGGGCGACGGCGACGGCGACCAGCCGACCGTCGGGGGAGATCGTCGGCGCCGCGGGGATCCGTAGCAGCGCAAGGTCCGCGGGGAACATGGCCTCGAACCTACCACGCGGGCGCGGGTTCGCCAGTGGAGAGGCTGGCCATCCAGCTCGCGTACAGCCTCGCGTAGGCACCTTCGGCGACCAGCAGCTCGGCATGGGTGCCCTGCTCGACCAGGCGGCCCCGTTCCAGCACCAGGATCCGGTCGGCGTGCTCGGCGGTGGCCAGCCGGTGGGCGATGGTGATCGCGGTCCTGCCCTCGGTGAGCCGCCCGATGGCGTGTCGCAGCCGCACCTCGGTGGCGGGATCGACCGCCGAGGTCGCCTCGTCGAGGATCAGGCAGCCGGGGTCCGCCAGGTAGCCGCGGGTCAGCGCCACCAGCTGGCGCTCGCCGACCGACAGCTGCTCGCCGCGCTCGCCGACCCGGGTGCGGAGGCCGAGCGGCAGGCTGTCGACCCAGGCGTCGAGGCCGAGCGCCTGCAGCGCCGCCCGGATCTGGCGGTCGTCGGCGTCCGGGCGGCCCATGCGGACGTTCTCGGCCACGGTGGTGTCGAACAGGAAGCCGTCCTGGGGCACCATGACCAGCGAGGACCGCAGCGAGGCCAGGGTGACCTCGCGCAGGTCGGTCCCGGCCACGCGGATCGCGCCGGCGGTCGGGTCGGCCAGGCGGATGAGCAGCTTGGCCATGGTGGTCTTGCCGGAGCCGGTGCTGCCGACCAGCGCCACCCTGGTGCCGGCGGGGATGGCGACGCTGACGTCGGTCAGCACCGGCGGCCCGCCGTGGTAGGCGAACGAGACCCGGTCGAGCCGGATGTCGAGGGCCTTCGCGGGCAGCTCCAGGCCCGGCCGGGGCTCCTCCACCTCGACCGGCGTGTCGAGCACGTCGAGCACCTTCTTCCAGCCGGCCACCGCCTGCTGGGTCATGTCGAGGATCTCGGTGAACTCCGCGACGGGCTCCAGGAAGATGGACACCAGGAAGACGAACGCGACCAGCGTGCCGATCGACAGGCCACCTGCGGGACCGAGCCACATCCCGGCCAGCAGCACCACGGCGGTGGTCAGGACCGCGAACAGCTCCCCGGCGGGGAAGAACACCGCGGCGATGGTGCCCGCCCGGATCTCGGCGCGGCGGCGCCGCCCGACCGCGGCCATCACCCGGCGCTGCGCCTCGGCCTGCACGCCGAAGGCGCGGATCACCGCGGCGCCCTGCAACGACTCGGAGAAGGCGGCCAGCTCCTGGCCCACGCGGGTGCGCACGGCGTCCCAGGCGGCCACCACCCGGCGCTGCATGCTGCGCAGCACCACCACAATCGGCAGCACGGTGGCCAAGGCGACCAGCGTGAGGCGCCAGTCGAAGGCGAACATGGTGGCCAGCGCCGCCAGCATCAGGGCGCTGTTCACGATCCACGCCAGGCCACCCCAGCGGAAGAACTGGCCGAGGGTCTCCACGTCGGACGTGACCCGGCTGACCAGCGCACCCCGCTGCTCCTCGGTGTGGTGGGCCATGCTCAGCGCGTGGATGTGGTTGAAGGCGCGCACCCGCAGCCCGCAGAGCGCGCGCTCGCTCGCCCTGGCCAGCCGCTGGTTGGTGTTCCGCGCGGCCCAGGCGGTGAACAGCACCAGGACCGCGCCGGTGGCGGCCAGGGGCAGCACGCCGGCCATCCGCACCTGCCCGACCGCGATGTGGTGGTCGAGGATCTGCTGCACCAGGACGGGGATGACCACCCGGCCGCCGCCGGCGACCAGGGCCAGCAGAAGGGTGACGACGGCGCCCTTGCGCAGCTCCGGGCTGGCGGCGAGGCCTCGGCGGAGCAGCCGCAGCGCCCGGATCCGCTGCTGCGGCCGCGGTGCGCCGCTCACGGCTCCAGCTCCCGACCGCCGGCGGCCTCGGCGCGCTCGTAGGCGCGCACCAGCCGGGCGTAGCCGGGGACGGCGGCCAGCAGCTCGGCATGCTCGCCCTGGGCGACCAGGCGGCCTGCCTCCAGGTAGAGCACCCGGTCGGCGAGGGCGATCGTGGCCAGCCGGGAGGCGACCATCACGGTGGTGGTGTCGGGCAGGTGCTCGGCGAGGCCGGCCAGGATGGCGGCCTCGGTCACCGGGTCGACGCTCGAGGTGGCGTCGTCGAGCAGCAGCAGCCGCGGCCGCCTGGCCAGGGCGCGGGCGAGGGCCACCCGCTGCCGCTGGCCGCCGGAGAGGGTCGCTCCGCGCTCCCCGACCACCGTGTCGTGCCCCTGCGGCAGCCGGGCGACGAACTCCTCGGCCTGGGCCAACCGGGCCGCGTCGCCGACCCCGTCGCCGCGTCGCTCCTCCAGGCGGATGTTGTCGGCCACCGAGGTCGAGAACAGGAACGGCTCCTGGAAGGCGATCGCGACGTTGCCGGCCAGCTCCTCGGCGGGCAGCTCGCGCAGGTCGCGGCCGCCCAGCAGGATGCTGCCCCGCTGGGGTTCCAGCAGGCCGACCAGCAGCATCGCCAGGGTGGACTTCCCGGAGCCGGTCGGGCCGACCAGGGCGACGCTGCTGCCGGCCGGGACCCGGAACGAGACCTCGTGCAGCACCTCGCCGCCGGTCTCGTAGCCGAAGCCGAGCCCCTCGACCTCGAGCCCGAGCGGACCTGGTGCCAGGTGCGCGGGCCGCGCCGGCCCGGCGGGTCTCGGCTCGGCCAGCACGGCGGCGACCCGTTCGTAGCCGGCGACCGCCCTCGGCAGGTCGCTGAGCACGTAGCCGATCAGCCGCAACGGCCAGATCAGCAGCGCGAACAGGCTGATGAGGCCGACCAGGGTGCCGGCGCTGATCGCGCCCTGCTCGATCCGCCAGCTGCCGATCACCAGCAGCGCCACGGTGGTGAGCGCCGGCACGGCGTCGAGGCTGGCCTCGAAGTTGGCGGTGATGCGGGCGGCCTCGATGCGGGCGTCACGCAGCAGCTCCGCCTTGTCCGCGAAGCGCCGCCCCTCGGCCTCCTCCGCCTGGAGGGCCTTGACGATCAGGGCGCCGTCGAAGCTCTCGTGGGCGACCGACGACACCGCCGCCAGGCGCTCCTGGCCGAGCGTGGTGGGCCGCTCGACCCGGCGCTGGAAGGCGAGGTTGAGCGCGAAGATGGCCGGTACCACCAGCAGCCCGAGCCCGGCCAGGAACGGGTCGGCCAGGACCAGCCAGACCGCTGCGGCCACCAGCATGGTGAGCACGCCGGTGGCGAACGGCAGCGGCGACATGATCTCCGAGGCGGCCTCCAGGTCGCCCTCGGCGTGGGAGAGCAGCTCGCCGGCTGGGTGACGGTGGTGCCAGGTGAGCGGCAGGCGGTGGTACTGCTCGGCCAGCCGCTCGCGCAGGGTTGCCTGGACGTTGGCGTGCAGCGTGGTGGCGGCGATGCGGCGGCAGACGATCCCGGCCGTCTTCACCACCCCGACGGCGAAGATCGCGCAGGCGGCGGCGATGGCGACCGCCACGTCCAAGCGGCCGCTCTCGAACCGGGGCGTGATCGCCCGGTCGATCACCTGGCCGAGCACCCACGACTGCCCGACGGTGGCGAGGGCGTACACCGTCGCGCCGGCGACGGCGATCGCGAACGGCTTCGGGTGCAGGGCGACCTGCCGCGCGATCACGCGCAGCCCACGCCGAAGCAGGCGTCCCTGAGGGATGGAGGTGGTGGTCACCCCGACATGGTGCCGGACCGCCGCCGGCTCGGAAAAGCGAGTTTCGGGTCAGGGCGTCAGGGCGTGTTCGGGTCCAGCCACAGGTTGGTGATGTCCGGGTTGCTGAGCCAGGGGGTGAAGGTCCAGTTCCTGACCCGCGCCGACCAGAAGAACGCCTCCCGGTCGTAGACCAGCGGCGCCCAGGCGGCGTCCTCCATCACCTGGCGGTCGATCCGGCCCCAGAGGGCGTTGCGTTCCTTGGCGTCGCGGGCGCCGTAAGCCCGGTCGATCATCTCGTTGACCTCGGGGTTGTCGTAGTCGCCGTAGTTGTTGTTGGAGGTCGGCGAGAGCTTGCGCCCGTCCAGCAGGACGCCGATGAAGGAGCGGCTGCCGTCGCCGGGGTAGTCGGGGCACCAGCGGGCGGCGCCCACCTGGTGCTCGTTCCGCTTGGAGCGCAGCCGCAGCGACCTGGTGTAGACCTCGTAGCCGTCGTAGAACCTGGGGTTGAGGCGGATCCCGACCTGCTGGAGCGAGTTCCGCAGGGCGTTGAACAGCGCCTGCCCCTTGTCGTTTGCCTGGCCGACGTAGTTCAGCGTCAGCCCGTTCGGGTGGCCGGCGTCGGCCAGCAGCTGTCTGGCCTTGGCCTGGTCGCCGCGGGAGTCGGTGGACGGGTACAGGTCGAAGGCGCTGTAGCCCGCCAGGGTGGGGGACAGGACCGTGGAGGCAGGTTCGCCGGCGAAGCGGCCGCCGATGGCCAGCACCACCGCCTGCTTGTCGATCGCGAAGTTGATGGCCTTTCGGACCCGCAGGTCGCGGGTCGGCCCGGCGTCCATCTGCAGCGTCAGGTAGTGGACGCAGCCGGTCGTCTCGACCGCGAGCTGCTTGGACAGGCCGGGGTCGCCGGACAGCCGCTGGAGGTCGGCGTTGGGCGGTGGGACGCTGTCGAGGTTCAGGTCCGCCTCGCCGCGCTCGATGGCCTGCTGGATCGCCCGCTGGGAGTGGCCGAAGGTGACGGTGACCGTGTCGACCCAGGCGCTGCGCAGCGGGTCGCTGCGCGGGTCCCAGTTCGGGTTGCGCTCCAGCTGGATCATCTGGCCGGGCACGTAGGCGCGCACGGTGTACGGCCCCGACCCGACCAGGTGCCTGGCATAGTCGCGGCCGGGCTCGTAGCGGGAGGCGTGCTCCTCCGGTATCGGCGAGAAGAACGGCAGCGTCAGGATGCTCGGGAAGTCGCTGGCCGGCTGGTTCAGGGTGATCTCGAGGGTCCGGCTGTCGAGCGCCCGCATGCCGGAGATCGTCCGCGCCTTGCCGGCCGCGAACTCCGCCACCCCCTTGATGAGGCGTGCGTAGGGGTTAGGAGAGGGATGGTCGGGATCGAACTGGCGCTCGATCGCGTAGACGAAGTCCTCGGCCCGGATCTCGCGGTCGACCGGCGGCGCGTACCTGACACCGCGGCGGAGCCGGAAGGTGTAGGTGCGGCCGTCGGGCGAGAGGGTGTAGGGGCCGTCGGCCAGGTCGGGCACGGGGACGAGCGTCTTCTCCCCCTCCACGCTGGTGTCGAAGGAGTACAGCTCGCGCACCAGACCGCGCAGCAGCGCCAGGTCCGCCGCCCCGTAGGCGATGCCGGGGTCGAGCGCCTCGACGTCGCTCTGGTTGACGACCCGCAGGGTTCCGCGCTTGACACCGCGGGCGCCCTCGCGGCCGCCGCCGCCCACGTCGACGCCGCCGTCGCAGGCCACGGCCAGCAGTACGACGGCAAGCAGCAGCGCAAACGCCCTACCGATGCGCATCCTCGCAGGTCCCCACCGGTGAGACTTCCCTGAAGAGCGTAGCCGCCGGCGCTGACGGCAAACCAGCGCCGGCGGCTCGTCCTCTCTTGTTCTACAGCAGGCTGCGCGCTTCGGCGAAGTGGCAGGCGACCGGGTGGCCCTGCCCGCGGTCCACCAGGGCCGGCTCCTGCTCCGCGCAGATCGCCTGGGCCTTCCAGCAGCGGGTGCGGAAGCGGCAGCCGGAGGGCGGGTTGACCGGGCTCGGCACGTCACCCTCCAGCACGATGCGGCGCCGCTGCCGTTCCAGCTTGGGGTCGGCGATCGGCACGGCCGACATCAGCGCCTGGGTGTAGGGGTGGCTTGCCCGCTCGTAGATCTGGTCGCGGGTGCCGGTCTCGACGATCTTGCCGAGGTACATGACCGCGACCCGGTCGGAGATGTGCCGCACCACCGACAGGTCGTGGGCGATGAACAGGTAGGCGAGACCGAGGCGCTCCTGCAGCTCGTCGAGCAGGTTCACCACTCCGGCCTGGATGGACACGTCAAGGGCCGAGACCGGCTCGTCCAGCACCAGCACCTTGGGTTCCAGGGCCAGCGCCCTGGCAATGCCGATGCGCTGCCGCTGGCCGCCGGAGAACTCGTGGGCGTAGCGGTTGCCGTGCTCGGGGTTCAGGCCGACCACGGTGAGCAGGTCGCGGACCCGCTCCTTGCCCTGCTTGCCGTACAGGCCGTGGATGATCAGCGGCTCGGCGACGATGTCGCTGACCGGGATCCGCGGGTTCAGCGACGCGTAGGGGTCCTGGAAGACGACCTGCAGGTCGCGGCGGACCCCTCTGAGCTGCTTGCGGGTCTTGCCGGCAAGGTTCTGGCCCTCGAAGTTGACCTCGCCCGAGGTGGGCGGGGTGAGCTGCAGGATGGTCTTGCCGGTGGTCGACTTGCCGCAGCCCGACTCGCCGACCAGCCCGAGGGTCTCGCCGGGGTGCAGGGTGAAGGAGATGTCGCAGACTGCGTGCACGTCGCCGACCCGGCGCCGGAAGACCCCTCCGCCGGTCAGCGGGTAGTGCTTGACGAGGTTCTTGACCTCCAGGATCGGCGGCGCGGAGGCGCGGTCGGCCTGCTCGGCTGCCGGGGTGGTGGTGGTCACGTGCGCCCCCGGTCCTGCTCCGCCGGCTCGGCCGCCTCGGCAGTCCCGAGGTTGCGGAGGTCCTCGAGCTCCTCGAGGGCCTTGAGGTCGGCCTCGGCGGTGGCGAACACCTCGTCGGCCCGGACGTCGCCGGCCAGCTCCTCGGCGTAGTGGCAGGCGGCGACGTGGTTGGCGCCGGCGACCGGGCGCAGCTGCGGCTCCTCGGCGTCGCAGTGTGGGCGGCTCATCGGGCACCTGGGCGAGAAGGGGCAGCCGGGGGGCAGGTTGATCAGCGACGGCGGCGCCCCCCGAATCGGCGTCAGCGGCTCGGAACCCTTGGCGTCAAGGCGCGGCAGCGACCCGAGCAGTCCGAGCGTGTAGGGCATCCGTGGGTCGTAGTAGATGCCGTCGGTGGGGCCGATCTCGACCGGCTTGCCGGCGTACATCACCAGCACCTGGTCGGCCATGCCGGCGACCACGCCGAGGTCGTGGGTGATCAGGATGATCGCGGCGGAGGTGTTCTCCTGCACGCGCTCCAGCGTGTCGAGCACCTGTGCCTGGACGGTCACGTCCAGGGCGGTGGTCGGCTCGTCGGCGATGATCACGTCGGGGTCGTTGGTCATCGCCATCGCGATCACCGCGCGCTGGCGCATCCCGCCCGAGAACTCGTGCGGGTAGTTGCCGGCCCGGTCCTTGGCGTTGGGGATCCCCACCAGGTCGAGCAGCTCCACCGCCCGCTGCCATGCCTGACCCTTGGGGATGTCCTGGTGGGCGAGGATCGCCTCCTGGAGCTGCCAGCCGACCGTGTAGACCGGGTTGAGGCTGGTCATCGGGTCCTGGAAGATCATCGCGATCTGCTTGCCCCTGACCCTGGTCAGCTCCTTCTCGCCCAGCTTCAGCAGGTTGCGGCCCCGGTAGTTGACCTCCCCCCGGACGCGTGCCGCCTTGGGCAGCAGCCCCATGACCGCCAGCGAGGTCACGCTCTTGCCGGAGCCCGACTCGCCGACGATCCCGAGGACGTCGCCGGGCTCCAGCGTGAAGCTCACCCCCCGCACGGCGTGCACGATGCCGTCGTCGGTCGGGAACGCCACGGTCAGGTCGCGGACCTCGAGCACCGGTCCGCCGCCGGCGCCGGTCGGGGCCGCCGGGGCGGGCTGCTCGACGGTGGCCATCAGGCGCGCACCCGTGTCTGGGTCGGGTCGAAGGCGTCCCTGAGCCCGTCACCGACGAAGTTCACGGTCAGGGCGATGATGATGATGATCAGGCCGGGGAAGTAGAACAGCCACGGCCGGGTGGTGGCCGCCTGCTGGCCGTCCTGGATCAGCAGCCCCAGCGAGGTGTCTGGCGGGCGGATGCCGATGCCGAGGTAGGA
>DASYRU010000439.1:0-3602 GCA_036004165.1 Actinomycetota bacterium | reverse complement strand
CCGCTCGAGGCTCAGGGCCAGGTGGGCGCCCCGCTTGGTCGCCACCACCGAGTGCACCTCGTCCACGATCACCTCCTCGACGGTTCGCAGCGCCTCGCGGGCGCGGGAGGTGAGCAGCAGGAACAGCGACTCCGGGGTGGTGATCAGGATGTCGGGGGGCTGCAGCGGGAAGCGGCGGCGGGCATCGGCCGGGGTGTCGCCGGTGCGCATGCCGACGGTGAGCTCCGGCAGGGGAAGGTCCAGGCGGGCGGCGGCGGCCCGCAGGCCCGCCAGCGGCGCCCTGAGGTTGCGCTCGATGTCGGCGGCCAGCGCCTTCAGCGGCGAGACGTACAGCACCCGCAGCCGCCGTCGCGGGTCGACCGGCGGCGCGCCGGCCAGCCGGTCGATCGCCGACAGGAACGCGGCCAGGGTCTTGCCCGACCCGGTGGGCGCCACCACCAGCACGTCGCGCCGCTCGCCGAGCGCCTCCCATGCCCCGGACTGGGCCGGCGTGGGCGCCGCGAAGGCACCCTCGAACCAGGCCCTGGTCAGGGCCGAGAACCGCCCCAGCCCCGGCCCGGCGGGGACGGCGGCGTCGGCGGTCGGCGGCGTCGGAATGGCGCTCTCCTCACCTGCGGTTGAACACTGGGAGCCATGCTAGCCGCGCCGCGCGACAACGGGAGACAATCCTCCCCACTGCCGGCGGAGGCGCCGGGCGAAGCTGGCAGACTGGACCGTGGCGCCCGCGAATGGCCGCGTGGCCGCTGTCCGACAGGTACGAGCGATCGAGCGCCGAGGGTGGCGATTGGGATGGGCTGGTTCGACCGAGCGGAGTTCGGCCCCAACGTCGGGCTGATCGACGAGATGTATCGCAAGTACCTGGACGACCCCGGGTCGGTGAGCGAGGCCTGGCGGGAGTTCTTCGCCGAGAACGAGCCGGACCGGGAGCCCGCCGCCGAGCCGGCCAAGGCGCCAGCCGGCGAGGCCGAGGGCGGCGTGCAGGCCGACGGCGGCCAGGCCGCCGGCCAGGCGGCGCCGGCCCGGCCGCAGGACGCGCCGGCCCGGCCGCAGCAGGCGCCGGCCCGGCCGCAGGAGGGCGCCGACGGCAAGCCGGCCCGCGAGCCCCAGCCGGCGGCCGCTGGCGAGGACCGGGCGCAGCCGCTCAGGGGGGCGGCGGCCAGGATCGTGGAGGCGATGGAGGCCAGCCGGGCGGTGCCGACCGCCACCTCGGTCCGCACCGTCCCCGCCAAGCTGCTGGAAGTCAACCGCAGCGTGCTCAACGGCCACCTGCGGCGGCGCCAGGGCGGCAAGGTGAGCTTCACCCACATCATCGCCTACGCGGTGGTCAAGGCCCTGCAGGCGGTCCCGGCGATGACCTCGATCTACCGGGAGGTCGACGGCAAGCCCCACGCCGTCCGCCCCGAGCACGTCAACCTCGGGCTGGCGGTGGACACCAGGCGGCCGGACGGCTCAAGGACCCTGCTGGTGCCGAACATCAAGCAGGCCGACACCCTGGACTTCGGCGCCTTCCTGCGCGCCTACGAGGAGATCATCGCCAAGGTCAAGGCCAACAAGCTGACCGTCGAGGACTTCGCCGGCACCACCCTGACGATCACCAACCCCGGCACCATCGGCACCGTGCTGTCGGTCCCGCGCCTGATGGCCGGCCAGTCGGCGATCATCGGCGTCGGCGCGATCGGCTACCCGGCCGAGTACCAGGGTGCCGACCCGCAGAGCCTGGCCGAGATGGGCGTCGGCAAGGTCATCACCCTCACCTCGACCTACGACCACCGGGTGATCCAGGGCGCCGAGAGCGGCGAGTTCCTGGCCAGGATGCACCGGCTGCTGCTCGGCGAGGACGGCTTCTACGAGGGCATCTTCGCCAGCATGACCGTGCCCTACGTGCCGGTCCGGTGGCGCATCGACGCGCGGCCGAGCGGGGACTCGTTGGAGGCCGTCGAGAAGCAGGCCCACGTGCTCCAGCTGATCAACATGTACCGGGTCCGCGGGCACCTGATCGCCAACCTCGACCCGCTGAAGGCCAAGCCGCCGCAGATGCCCCAGGAGCTGGACCCGGCCAGCTGGGGCCTGACCATCTGGGACCTGGAGCGCCGCTTCGCCACCGGCGGGCTGGCAGGCCATCCGGAGCTGCCGCTCGCCGACATCCTGCACCTCCTGCGCGACGCCTACTGCCGCACCGGCACGGTCGAGTACATGCACAGCGCCCACTCCGACGAGAAGCACTGGATCCAGGAGCACGTCGAGGGGGTCCCCCACGAGCTGCCCAAGGAGGACCAGGCCCAGATCCTGCACAAGCTGAACGAGGCGGAGGCGTTCGAGCGGTTCCTGCACAACAAGTACACCGGGCACAAGCGCTTCAGCCTGGAGGGCGGCGAGAGCCTGATCCCGATGCTGGACGCGCTGCTCGACCGGGCCGCCGACGCCGGCATGGACGCGGTGGTCATGGGCATGAGCCACCGCGGCCGGCTGAACGTCCTGGCCAACACCGTCGGCAAGAGCTACGGGGAGATCTTCAGCGAGTTCGAGGGCAACCTCGACCCCACCCTGACCCAGGGCTCCGGGGACGTGAAGTACCACCTGGGCGCCGCCGGCAAGCACGTCGCCCGCTCCGGCCGCGAGGTGCGGGTCGAGCTGGCCTCCAACCCCAGCCACCTGGAGGCGGTCAACCCGGTGGTGGAGGGGATCGTCCGCGCCAGGCAGGACCTGCTCGACCGGGGCGAGGAGGCGCCGGTCCTGCCGCTGCTGCTCCACGGCGACGCCGCCTTCGCCGGCCAGGGCGTGGTCGCCGAGACCCTGAACCTGTCGCAGCTGCGCGGCTACCGCACCGGCGGGACGGTGCACATCGTCGTCAACAACCAGGTCGGCTTCACCACCAGCCCCGACTACGGCCGCTCCTCCACCTACGCCACCGACGTGGCCAAGATGATCCAGGCGCCGATCTTCCACGTGAACGGCGACGACCCCGAGGCCTGCGTGCGCGTGGCCCGGCTGGCCTTCGAGTTCCGGCAGGCGTTCAAGAAGGACGTCGTCATCGACATGTGGTGCTACCGGCGCTACGGCCACAACGAGGCCGACGAGCCGTCGTTCACCCAGCCGCTGATGTACGAGCGGATCAAGAACCGCCGGCCGGTACGCAAGCTCTACACCGAGGCCCTGGTCAACCGGGGCGACCTGTCGATCGAGGACGCCGAGCGGTCGCTGGAGCGGTTCCGCCAGCGGCTCCAGCAGGCCTTCGACGACACCCACGACGAGCACGGCGGCCAGGTGGCCAAGATCGAGCTGGAGCGGCCGGCCCCGATGGCCACCGACCCGGCGGTCGACACCGCCGTGGACCGGACGACCCTGGACCAGCTGCTGGTCAAGCTGACCACCGTGCCCGACGGCTTCAACGTCCACCCCAAGCTGACCAGGTGGCTGGAGCAGCGGGCCGGGGCGCTGGAGCGCAACGCCGTCGACTGGGCCCTGGGCGAGGCCTTGGCCTTCGGGTCGCTGCTCGAGGAGGGCCGCACCATCCGGCTGTCCGGGCAGGACACCCGGCGGGGCACCTTCAGCCAGCGCCACTCGGTCCTGGTCCACCAGCGGACCGGCGAGCAGTACACCCC
>DASYRU010000438.1:0-3971 GCA_036004165.1 Actinomycetota bacterium | reverse complement strand
CGGTCGAGGTTGAAGCCGGGCGGCTCGTCGTCGAGCGACATGCCCAGCAGCAGCCCGGGGCCTTCCCGGTGGAAGTAGAAGGTCGAGGCGAGGTCGATGGTCATCGGCAGGCGTTCGGGCAGGCCTGGCATGGGCTCGGTGAGCAGCACCTGGCGGCGGTAGGGGGTGACCGGCAGGTCGACGCCGACCATGGCGCCGACCCCGTGGGACCAGGCACCGGCGGCGCAGACCAGGGCCGCCGTCTCGACCGTCCCGCCGGAGGTGACCACGGCCCGGATCGCGTCGTCGCGAAGCTGTACCTCCAGCAGCTCGCAGCCGGTCACGACCCGGGCGCCATGGCGCCGGGCGCCGGCGGCGTAGCCCTGCACGACCGCCTCGGGCGTGGCCAGGCCGTCGTCGGGGGAGAACGCGGCGGCGAGCAGGCCAGCGGTGTCGACCAGCGGCGACAGCCGCGCGGCCTCGCCCGGGTCGATCAGCCGGCTCGGCACGCCGAGCCGGTTCTGCAGCCGGATGCTCCGCTCGAACGCCGCCACGTCCTCTGGCCGGCTGAGCAGGAACAGGTAGCCGACCCGGCGGAAGTCGATCTCCTGACCGGGGCGTTCGCCGAACTCGGCGAACGCCCGCAGGCTGCGGGCGCCGAGCTGGATGTTCAGCGGGTCGGAGAACTGCGCCCGCACGCCGCCGGCCGCCTTGCTGGTCGAGCCGGAAGCCAGCTCGTCCCGCTCGATCAGCACCACCTCCGGGACGCCGGCCTCGGCGAGGTGGAAGGCGATGCTGGTACCGATCACGCCGCCGCCGACCACCACGACGCTCGCCCGGCTCGGGAGGCCGCTCCCAGGTCGGGTCACAGCGAGACCCGCCCTCCCACGCCCAGCCTGCGGGCCCGCTCGACGATCGCCCATGCCGCCGCCGCGTCCTGCACGCCGAGACCGAGACTGTTGTAGAAGACCAGGTCGTCCGGCGCCCGCCTGCCGGGGTGGCGGCCGCTGACCACGTCGCCGAGCCCGACCAGGTCGGCCTCGTGGAGCAGGCCGGCGGCCAGTCCCTGGATCACCGGGCCGGCGTGCTCGAGCGCCGCCGGCGGGTGGTCGACCACTAGGGTGCCGGCCGCGGCGAGCACGCTGAGGCCGACCTCGCTGCGGTCCGGGGCGATCGAGCCGATGCTGATGACGGTCGCGCCGGGCGCGAGCTGCCCGGCCTCGATCAGCGGGGTGGGGCTGCCGGTGCAGGTGGCGACCAGGTCCGCGCCGGCGACCGCCTCGGCGACCGTTGCCGCCTGCCGCACACGGGGGCGCACCTCCCGGTCGAGCGCGGTGGCGGCCCGCTCGGCGGCCCGCCGGTCGCGACCCCAGAGCCGGACCTCATCGAGCGGGAGGGCGTGGGCGAACGCGCGCACGTGGCCGCGCCCCTGCACGCCCGGGCCGAGCACGGCCGCGGTGGCGGCGCCGGGCCTGGCCAGCAGCGTGGCCGCGAGCGCGCTCGCCGCCGAGGTCCGCAGCGCCGTCAGGGTGGTGCCCTCGATGATCGCGACCAGGCGGCCGTCGTCGGGGTCGAGCACCAGCACGGTCGCGCTGACCGTGGGCAGGCCGGCCGCGGCGTTGCCGGGGTTGACGCTGCCGAACTTGCTCACCGCGCCGCTGCCGGGGGCGATGCGGGCGGCGTAGCAGAAGGCCAGCGAGCCGTCCTGCGGAACCGGCAGCATCAGGCGGGCCGGCTGGTCGGCCTCGCCCCGGCCGAGCCGGTCGAAGGCCTCCCGCTGCGACGCGAGGGCGGTGTCGAGGTCGAAGGCGGCGGCGACGTCGTCGGCGCCCAGCAACAGCGGCCGACGGTCCTCCGCGGTGGACATGGGCGCGGTCCTCCCTGCGCGGCGGATCAGCAAGCCGGCGGCCCCCAAGGCCCCGGCAACGTACCACAGCCGAGCGCTGGGACACCGCCGTCCTAGTGCGTGGACTGGGTTTGTGGTTATCTACGGCACGTAGCGCCTCCCCGTCCGGGATGCACCGTTGAGAAGGAGCGAATGGCGATGAGTAGGCCAAGGTGGGTGGCCCTCGCGGCTGTCTTGGGCGTGTTCATGCTGGTTGGTGCCGGCTGTGCGAGCGACGAAGGCGGCGGCGCGCAGAGCGACGAGTGCACCAGCGACCAGTTCGGCTGCCTGACCCTCGCGTCGGGCGAGCCGATCAAGATCGGCACGCTGCTGTCGATCACCGGTGAGAACTCGAGCCTCGGCATCGACAGCCAGCGTGGCGTGGTGCTGGCGGTGGACTACCTGGACGGGAAGTTCGACGGCAAGGCCGGCCAGCTCATGGGTCATCCCGTCGAGCTGGTCAACGGGGACGAGACCTGCTCGAAGGAGGGCGGGCAGGCCGGGGCCACCAAGCTGGCGGCCGACGCGAAGATCCTGTCGGTGATCGGGACCAGCTGCTCCAGCGCGGCGCTCGGGGTGGCCGACACGATCTTCTCCCAGAAGGGCATGTTGCTGATCTCGCCGTCGAACACCGGCCCGTCGCTGACGGCGGACGGGCAGCACCAGCCCTTCTACCTGCGGACCGCGCACAACGACAAGATCCAGGGCGCGGTGGTGGCGGACTTCGCCACCAAGAAGCTGCAGGCCAAGACCGCCGCCACCGTCCACGACGAGAGCCCCTACTCCGACGGCCTGGCCGCGGTGTTCCGCCAGGTGTTCGAGAAGCAGGGCGGCAAGATCACCAACGACGAGGCCGTCCAGGCGTCCGACCGTGACATGAAGCCGGTGCTGAACAGCATCGCCCAGAACAAGCCCGACTTCATCTACTACCCGGCGTTCAACCCGGTGTGCGCGCTGATGGCCAAGCAGGGGCGGGCGATCCCGGCCCTGAAGGACACCGCGCTGATGGGCTCCGACGGCTGCGCCGCCCCCGAGTACGTGAAGGTCGGTGGCAAGTCCGTCTACGGCTCCTGGTCGTCGTCGCCGGACCAGTCGGCGCAGGCCGAGAAGAACCCGTTCTACAGCGAGCAGTTCCTGCCCGCCTACAAGAAGGAGTTCGGCGAAACGCCGATCTCGGTCTTCAACGCCCACGCCTACGACGCCCTCAACATCCTGGCGGAGGCGATCAAGAAGACCGCCAAGGACGACGGCGGGACGCTCACGATCCCGCGGACCAAGCTGAAGGACGAGGTCTTCAAGACCAGCAACTACAAGGGCCTGAGCGGGACCCTCACCT
This sequence comes from Actinomycetota bacterium, assembly GCA_036004165.1. GTDB lineage: Bacteria > Actinomycetota > CALGFH01 > CALGFH01 > CALGFH01 > CALGFH01. The sequence continues at coordinate 771 of DASYRU010000438.1, read as the reverse complement.
GCACCCCGCTCGGCGACTGCGCCACGGCCGTGTCGATCGCGGTCTACAAGGTTCCGGACTGGCCGATCGAGGGTGGCACCCCGAACGCCAAGCCGGTGTTCACCGAGACCAAGACGCTGCAGGAGGCCTCGGCCTAGGCACGGAGGAGCGGCGAGGAGCGCTCGTGGGCACCCCCCGTACGGCCGCAGCGGTCGTGCGGGGGGTGCGCATCGTGGTCGTCATGGTGGCGCTGCAGGGGGGCACCCCGCGCAAGGGACCCCTCCGCGGCAAGGACGACGACGATCTGAACCAGGGGTGGCGATGACACAGACGCAGCAGGGCGATGACGAGCCGGCCGTGGCCGTGGCCCGGCCGCGGACGGCGGTGCTGGCGGAGCGGTTCCCGATCCGTCGCGTCATCCTGGTGGTCCTGAGCGTCCTGATCGCCGCCGGCGTGCTCACCGGGTCGTGGAAGACGCTGACCCTGTCGGAGGGCAGGATCAGCGGCGCGGGCTGGCGTGACTTCCTGATATTCGGGGTCGCGCTGGGGAGCATCTACGCGCTGATCGCGCTCGGGTACAGCCTGGTCTACGGGATCCTGCTGATGATCAACTTCGCCCACGGCGAGGTGTTCATGGCGGGCGCGTTCGCCTCCTTCTTCGTCGCCCAGTCGCTGGAGACCGCGGGCCTGCTCGACAGCAACCCGGTGCTGAGCATCCTGATCCTGCTGCTGACGGCGACGACGGCGTCAATGCTGGTGGCCGTGCTGCTGGAGCGGGTCGCCTACCGTCCG
>DASYRU010000437.1:0-5251 GCA_036004165.1 Actinomycetota bacterium | reverse complement strand
CTGTCGCGGGAGTTCTGGATCGTCCTCGGCATCGTGGTGTTCGGGGTGGTCTGGTTCGCCGGCACCCGGCTGTACCGGCGCCGCCAGGGCATCGACGTCGACCTCGCGTTCCGGCAGATCCCGATCGAGTGATGGCAGCGGCGCCACCCCGGCCAGGCTGGGAGGCGGTCCAGCGGGAGGCGATCGAGCTGGTCGCCGAGGCGGGAGCGCGCGGCATGGTGCTCCGCCTGGTCGGCTCGACCGGCATCCGCCTGCACTGCGCGCCGGCCGCCGAGGCGCTCGACCGGCTGGGGCGGCCGGCCAAGGACATCGACGTGGTCTGCCGGCGCGAGGACCGCACCAGGCTCCGGCGCCTGCTGGAGGAACGCGGCTGGCAGGTCGACCGCGACCTGCTGGTGGCCATGGAGGGCCGTCGCTACGCCTTCCGGCATCCCTCCGGCGGCCTGGACCTCGACGTGTTCGTCGACCGGATGGAGTTCTGCCACACCATCGAGCTGCGCGACCGGCTGGGGCGCCGGGAGGTCACCGTGCCCGTTGAGGACCTGCTGCTGCAGAAGCTGCAGATCGTCCGGCCGACCGTCACCGACACCATGGACGCCGGCGCCCTGCTGGCAACCCATCCTGTGCGGCCCCCCGCGGGCGGGTCCGGGGGGGCGCTTGCTGCCCCCCCGGTCGGTCGGGTCCCCCCGGTCGATCGGGGCGAGGACATCGACCCCGGGTACGTGGCCGGGCTGCTGGCCCGCGACTGGGGCTTCCACCGCACCGCCACCGCCAACCTGCAGGCGCTGCGCAGCAGCGCCGAGGGCGGCAACGGCAGCGGCCGGCTGGTCGGCGACCGGGCCGGGGCGCTGCTGGCCGCCATCGACGCCGCGCCCAAGTCGGTCAGGTGGCGGGCGCGGGCCCGGCTGGGGGAGCGGCTGCAGTGGTGGCAGGACGTCGACGACCGCGAGGCGGTGTACTGAGGTGGACGGCGCCACCACCCTGTTCTTCGCCACCGACCTGCACGGCTCGGAGACCTGCTTCAAGAAGTTCGTGGCCGCGGCCCGCTTCTACGGTGCCGACCTGCTGGTGCTTGGGGGTGACCTCACCGGCAAGCTGGTCGTGCCGCTGGTCAGGCAGGCCGACGGGCGCTTCAGGGTCTGGCTGCACGGCCGGGAGCGCCTGCTGGACGAGGCCGGCGCGGAACAGGCCGAGCGCCAGGCCCGCGTCGCCGGCATGTACGTGCGGCGGATGGACCCCGACGAGCACCAGCACCTCCAGGCGCACCCGGAGGCGGTCGAGGCCCTGTTCGCCGAGGAGATGCGCTCCACCCTGCGCCGCTGGCTCGGCCACGCCAACGACAAGCTGGCCGGTTCCGGCGTCCGCATCCTCACCGCGCCGGGCAACGACGACCCCTGGCTGGTCGACGACGTGCTGCGGGAGCACGGCGGCGACCGGGTGGTGCTCGCCGAGGGCGAGATCGTCGAGGTCGCGCCCGGCCACGAGATGCTCACCACCGGGTGGACCAACAAGACCCCATGGGACACCCCGCGCGAGTACCCGGAGGAGGCCATCCGCGAGCGCCTGGAGCGGCTCGTCGGCGGCCTGCGCGACCCGGCCAGCGCGCTGTTCAACCTCCACGTGCCCCCGTACGGCTCGCGGCTGGACAGCGCGCCGCTGCTCGGCCAAGACCTGCGGGTTCGCAGGTCGATGGGCGGCGAGGTCACCGGCCCGGTCGGCTCCACCGCGGTACGGGCGGCGATCGAGGAGCACCAGCCGCTGCTCAGCCTGCACGGCCACATCCACGAGTCGGGTGGCGCGGTGCGGATCGGCCGAACGCTGGCGATCAACGCCGGCTCCGAGTACGGCGAGGGCGTGCTGCGCGGGGTGCTGGTGACCGTCGGAGGCGGCAAGGTCCTCCGCTACCAGGCGACCACAGGCTAGTCAGGCAGGGGGAAGCGGCGATGGTGGACGTGCAGGCGGCGCGGGCCCGGCTGGAGGAGGCCGGGGTGCGCTACGTGTTCGGGGCCTACACCGACCTGAACGGCGTGCCGAAGTCCAAGTGCGTGCCGCTGGCCCACTTCGAGTCGATGGCACGCGGATCCGAGCTGTACACGGTCGGGGCGCTTGAGGGCATGGGCAAGCTCGGGCCCAACGAGGACGAGTGCGTCAGCATCCCCGACCTGGACACGCTCACCGTGCTGCCATGGGACCCGCGCTACGCGCTGGCCGCCAGCGACCTGTACTTTCACGGCGAGCCGTACAGCCACGACCCCCGCAGGGTGCTGCGGCGCCAGGTGGAGGCGGCCGCCGCCATGGGCTACCGGCTGGACATGGGCGTCGAACCGGAGGTGTACGTGCTGCGCCTGGTCCAAGGCGAGTGGCGGCCGTTCGTCGCCTCCGACCTCGACAACCTCCCCACCCGCGGCTACGACCTGGAGGCGACCATGCTGGCCGAGCCGTTCCTGGGCCCGATGGTGGACTACATGAACCAGCTCGGCTGGGACGTGTTCTCCTTCGACCACGAGGGCGGCGACGGCCAGTACGAGTTCGACTTCGGCTACACCGACGCGCTGGCGATGGCCGACCGCATGGTGGTGTTCCGCCTGATGGCCAAGCACGTCGCCCGCTCGCTCGGCTGCATCGCCACCTTCATGCCCAAGCCGTGGTCGCAGGCGTTCGGCTCCGGCGCCCACTACAACCTGAGCCTGGCCGAGGAGGCCAGCGGCCGCAACCTGTTCGAGGCCGAGGGCGCCGGGCCCGGCTCGCCGGAGGCGGACCACCGGACCGACCGCGGCTACAGCGAGCTCGCCTACCAGTTCACCGCCGGCGTGCTGGAGCACGCCGGGGCGATCACCGCGGTGGTCTGCCCGACGGTCAACTCCTACAAGCGGATGCTGCCGCGCGGGCTGATGAACGAGATCTCCTGGGCGCCGGTCTACCGCGCCTACGGGCACAACAACCGGACCCTGATGTGCCGCCTGCCGACCAACCGCCGCTGCCTGGAGCTGCGCATCGCCGACAGCGCCTGCAACTTCTACCTCGGCGCGGCGATCACCCTGGCGGCCGGGCTGGAGGGCGTGCAGCGCCGGCTCAAGCCGGGCGACCCGGTCAACGTCGACACCTACTCGGTCAGCGAGGAGGACCTGGAGGCGGCCGGGGTGCGGCGGGTGCCGGCCAACCTGGCCGAGGCGGTCGCCGAGTTCGAGGCCGACCCGCTCGCCAAGGAGGTGTTCGGCGAGGAGCTGCACGCCACCTACACGCGGGCCCGTCGCGCCGAATGGCAGGAATACAACACCGTCGTCGGGGAGTGGGAGCGCGAGCGCTACCTGCACCTGTGGTAGGGGGCCAGCCATGACCACCGCCAACGCCACCGCGTTCACCCGGCTCACCACCGCCGAGCCGGTGCTGGTCGACGTCCGACCGGCCGGGGAGGTCGTCCCGGGCATGACCCCGCAGACGATCCTCACCTCAGGCGCGCCGCTGCCGTGGGAGGCCTACCGGGGCGGCCAGCGCCGGGCGATCCTGCACGCCGCCGTCTACGAGGAGCTGGCCGCCGACCCCGAGGAGGCCGAGGCGGCCATCCGCGCCGGCCGGATCCCCATCGGCGCCTGCCACGAGCACGGCTGCGTCGGCTCGGTGGCGGGCATCTACACCGCCTCCATGCCGGTGCTGGTGGTGGAGAGCGCCCGCCACGGCAACCGCGGCTTCTGCAACCTCTACGAGGGCGAGTCCCGCAAGCGCCTGAACTACGGCGTCTTCGACGAGGAGGTCCGCCGCGGCCTCGACTACCTGGGCGGGTCGCTCGGACCCCTGCTGGGGGCGGCGGTGCGCCGCGCGGGCGGCATCCCGCTGGTGCCGATCATCCGCCGCGCCCTGCACATGGGCGACGAGCTGCACAGCCGCAACACCGCCGCCACCCTGCTGTTCTCCCGCGAGCTGTTCCCCGCCCTGCTGGAGCTGGCCGGCGACGGCTGGGACGACGAGGTCCGCGACGCCCTCGGGTTCCTCCGCGACGCCGACTACTTCTTCCTGCGCCTGTCGATGGCGGCGGCCAAGACGATGGCCGACGCCGCCCACGGCGTCGCCGGCTCCAGCATGGTCACCGCCATGACCCTCAGCTGCCGCGAGTACGCCATCCGGGTCAGCGGGCTCGGCGGCCGCTGGTTCCGGGGGCCGCTCCCGACGGTCGAGGCCAAGCTGTTCGAGGGCTTCACCGAGGACGACATCGAGTGGATCGGCGGCGAGAGCCACATCACCGAGACGGTCGGGCTGGGCGGCTTCGCGCAGGCGGCCGCCTTCGGCCTGCAGGCCTACCAGGGCGGCGGCCCCGAGGCGATGGTCGCCAACAACCTGGCGATGTACGACATCACCCTCGGCGAGCACCCCGACTTCAAGATCCCCTACCTGGGCTTCCGCGGCAGCCCGACCGGGATCGACGTCCGCCGGGTGGTCGCGACCGGGGTGGTGCCGGTGATCGACGGCGGCCTCGCCGGCAAGGACGGCGGCCAGATCGGCGCCGGCGTGCTCAAGGCCCCGCTGGCGTGCTTCATCGACGCCGCCAGGGCCCTGGGGCCGGCGGCCGGCTGATGCGCCGCTTCCCCCGCAGCGCCACCACCCTGTTCTTCGACCCGGAGGCCGAGCCGCTCGCCGAGGTCGCCAGCGGGGAACGCATCGTGGTGGAGACGGCCGACTCGGTCTGCGGGCTGGCCAAGGCGGAGGCGCCGAAAGGCCTGCACGTCGAGGAGGTGCTGGCGCGGCTGGGCGGCGCCTGCCCGGTGACGGGCCCGTTCCACGTGACCGGCGCGCGCCCCGGCGACGTGGTCGAGGTGGAGCTGCACCGGGTCGACCCGGCACCCGCCGCCGGCGAGGCGTGGACCGGCATCTTCGGCGGCTTCGGCGCCCTGCAGCACGAGGGCTTCTCGCTGGAGCAGCCGCTGCGGCCGGAGCTGCGCCGCGTCCCCTACCGCGACGGGCTGGCCCGGCTCCCGGTCAGCGGCGGGACGGTGGCGCTGCCGCTGCGGCCGTTCCTCGGCACCGTCGGGGTCGCGCCCCGCAGGGAGCGGCGCCTGTCGTTCTCGCAGTCGCCGGAGTACCTCGGCGACGTCGACCAGCCGGCGCTCGGCGCCGGCGCCACCCTGCGCCTGCCGGTCAACGTGCCAGGCGCGCTGCTGGCGTTCGGCGACGCCCACGGCGCCCAGGGCGACGGGGAGATCACCGGCGTCGCGGTCGAGATCGAGGCGGAGGTCGAGCTGACCGTGCGGGTCCGCGA
>DASYRU010000436.1:0-2368 GCA_036004165.1 Actinomycetota bacterium | reverse complement strand
CGCCTGCGCCATGCCACCATCGCGCTGCGCGGGGCGGTCGGCGACCGCGAGGCCGCCAGGGCGCGGGTGGTGGAGCTGGTCGCCGGCTTCGACCTCGCCCGCGCCGAGCTGGTGGCGCGCGCCTTCACCGTCTACTTCCAGCTGGTCAACCTGGCGGAGGAGCAGCACCGGGTGCGGACGTTGCGCGAGCGCAGCCGCGGCCAGGGACCGGTGCGGGAGTCGTTCGCCGCCGCCGTCCAGGAGGTCCGCGACGCCGCGGGGCAGCGCGGGCTCGCCGCCCTGCTGCAGCGCCTGGAGATCACGCCCGTGCTCACCGCCCACCCGACCGAGGCGAGACGCCGGGCGGTGGTCGAGGCCCTGCGCCGCATCGGCGCCGAGGTCGACCGCCTCGACGACCCGCGGCTGGCGGCCGGCGAGGAGGCCGACGTGCACCGCCGGCTGCTGGAGGAGATCACCATCCTGTGGCGCACCGCCCAGCTGCGCCGCGACCGCCCCAGCCCGCTCGACGAGGTGCGCACGGTCGCGGCCGTGTTCGACGCCAGCCTCTTCCGGCTGGTCCCATCGGTGTACCGGTCGCTCGAGCAGGCGCTGGCCGGTGACGCCGCCGGCACCCGGCCGCCGCCGTTCCGCCCCTTCCTCCGCTGGGGAAGCTGGGTCGGTGGCGACCGCGACGGCAACCCCGCGGTCACGGCCGAGACCACCAGGGCCGCCATGGCCGTCCAGGCCGACCACGTCCTGCGCGGGCTGGAGGCTGCCAGCCGGCGGATCGGTCGTTCCCTGACCGTCTCTGGCGCCTCGACGCCGCCGTCCACGGAGCTGCTCGCCTCCCTGGCCGACGACGAGGCCGCCTTCCCGGGGCCGGCCGCCACCATCCGCCGGCGATCGCCGGACGAGCCGCACCGGCGCAAGCTCCTGCTGATGGCCGAGCGGCTTGCCGCCACCCGCGCGGCGCTGCCGCCCGCCCAAGGCGCCGGGTACCGGGACGCCGGGCAGCTGCTCGCCGACCTGCGCCTGCTGCAGGGCTCGATGGCGGCGGCGGGGGCCGGGCGGCTGGCCTACGGGGAGCTGCAGCAGCTCGCCTGGCAGGCGGAGGCCTTTGGCTTCCACCTGGCCTCCCTCGAGGTCCGCCAGCACGCCTCCGTGCACGCGGAGGCGCTCGCCGAGCTGGCTCCCGACGCGGTCGGCGACGCGGCGGCCCTCGACCGGCTCGCCACCGCGGGCCGGCCCGCGGCGGCGCCGGGCGGGGGCAACCGCGCCGCGGGCGGGGTCGCCGCCGAGGTCCTCGGCACCCTGCGGGTGATGGCGGAGCTGCAGGCCGGCTACGGCGCCGACGCCTGCCGCCGCTACGTGGTGAGCTTCAGCCGCTCGGCGGCCGACCTGGCCGCGGTGCGTGCGCTCGCCCGGCTGGCGGTCCCCGGCGGCCGGTTCGCCCTCGACGTGGTGCCGCTGTTCGAGTCCCGCGCCGACCTGGAGGCGGCGCCCGGCGTGCTCGACGAGTACGTCGCCCTGCCGGGGGTGGCGGCATGGCTGGAGGAGCGGCAGGGGCGGCTGGAGGTGATGCTCGGCTACTCCGACTCGGCCAAGGACGCCGGTTTCCTCGCCGCCAACGTCGCCCTGTACCAGGCGCAGGGCGCCCTGGCCGCCTGGGCCGCCGAACGCGGCGTCGACCTCACCCTGTTCCACGGCCGTGGCGGCGCCCTCGGGCGCGGCGGCGGCCCGGCCGGACGGGCGGTGCGCGGGCAGGCGCCCGGCTCGGTCGCCGGGCGGTTCAAGGTCACCGAGCAGGGCGAGGTGATCTTCGCCCGCTACGGCAACCCGGCCATCGGGCACCGCCACCTCGAGCAGGTCAGCAACGCCGTGCTCGGCGCGTCCACGACCGGGGCGCAGGCGGCCCTCCTGGCCGGCGAGCGGCGCTTCCTCCCCGAGGCCATCCGCATGGCGGCGGCCTCGGAGGCCGCCTACCGCGAGCTGGTGGAGCAGGACGGGTTCGCCGAGTTCTTCGCCCGCGTCACCCCGATCCAGGAGCTCGGCCTGCTGCGGATCGGGTCGCGCCCGGCGCGCCGCGCCGCCGGCGGCGACATCGCCAGCCTGCGGGCGATCCCCTGGGTGTTCGCCTGGAGCCAGAACCGCTGCAACCTCCCCGGCTGGTACGGCCTGGGGACGGGCCTGGCCGCCGGCCGGGAGGAGCCGGGCGGGCTGGCGACGCTGCGGGCGATGTACCAGGAGTGGCCGTTCTTCCGGTCGCTGATCGAGAACGCGGAGATGAGCCTGGCCAAGGCCGACCCGCTGGTGGCCGAGCCGTACCTGGCCCTCGGCGGGCGGCCCGACCTGGTCGCCGCGATCCGCGAGGAGTTCCGCCGCACCCGCG
>DASYRU010000435.1:0-4356 GCA_036004165.1 Actinomycetota bacterium | reverse complement strand
GGCGGCGCTGCCGGCCGGCCGCGGGCGCCGGCTGGCCGCCGCCGGCCTCGCCCTCGCCACCGTGCTGCTGCTGGCCGACTACCGCGTCTCCGACAACCGGCTGCAGCCCGACCAGGCCGGCAACCAGGTGGTGGTGGCCCTACGGGCGGCAGGCGACCGAGCCGGTCCGATCCTCGGGATCCCGGTGCTGGCGCCGTCGGTGACCTGGAACTCGGCCTCCACCTACCTGGCGGCCCAGAGCCGGCGCCGCTCGCTCAACGCCTACAACCAGACACCGGCGCCGTGGCTGGACGAGCGGCTCGCCCGGCTGGAGCCGCTCAACCGTGGCCTGGCCGACCCGGCGGCCCTCGAGGTCCTGCGCCAGACCGGCACCAGCCAGGTGGTGGTGGTCGACGAGCCACGGGTGTTCCAGCCGGGCGAGTGGCAGGCGACGGTGGACGCCCTGGTCGCCTCCGGCCGCTTCCGGCTGGTGGCCCGCGACGGCCCGGTCGCGCTGCTGGAACTCACCGGATGAGGTCCCGACAGCGTGGTCGCGTGATGCTGCTGCTTGCGCCCCCGCTGCTGGCGGTGGCCACGGCGATCGTCCTGCTGGTGGTCCCGACCGGCCGGCAGGAGTCCTGCTTCGTCGGCATCGGCGGGGAGACGAGTTGCAGCAGCCGGTCCACGACCCTGGCGGAGTCGGACGGGTGGGACGTGCTTGCGGTGCTCGCGATCCCGGTGGTGATCGCCGGGGCGCCGCTCCTGCTCGGATCGACCCGCCTGCGCCGCCCCGCGCTGGTCGTCTCCAGCCTGCTGCTGCTGGCCTTCGCGGCGCTCGGGGCGGCCTCGATCGGGCTGTTCTACCTGCCGGCCGCCGCGGCGATGGTGATCGCCGCCGTCCTCGACGCGCGCTCCACCTAGCCGCGCACCCTGGTCCGCCTGGCGGCGAGGTGGGCGACGCCGGCGCCTGCCAGCTCGGCGAGCATCATCCACAGGCGGGAGAGCAGGGCGACCACCAGCGCCGGGCCGGCGGGCAGGACCGGTGCGAGGGCGACCACCAGCACGCCCTCGCGAACGCCGAGCCCGGCCGGGGTGAGCAGCGACAGGAAGCCGGCGGCGTAGGCAGCGGCGTAGGCGGCGGCCGCCAGCGGCACCTCGGCCGCCGGCAGCGGGTAGAGGCTGCGGACGAAGACGGCGAACGCCAGGCCGGTCAGCAGCCAGTAGGCGGCGTAGCCGACGACCAGCAGCGCGACCGTCGAGGCCGAGGGGGTCAGGTCCCCCGGTTCCAGCTCCGGGAAGCGGCGCCGTGCCAGCTCCAGCAGCCGCCGCCGGAAGACCACCGCCGCCGCCGACACCAGCGCCACCGTGAGCATCCCCAGCAGCGCCGGACGGCCCAGCCGCGCCCGCTCGGCCAGCAGCACCGGCAGGCCGACCAGCAGGGCGACGGCGACCGACAGGACCTGGGTCAGGGCCATCACGGCCAGGGTGGTGCGCCTGGCCACGCCCTCGCGCCTGGCCAGCTCCACCGCGCCGACGTAGCTCCAGACGTTCCCCGGCACGTACCTGGCGAGGTTGGAGAGGAACCAGATGCGGGCCCCCACCGGCAGCGGCGTGCCCGCCGCCCGCCCCAGCGCCAACCCCCACAGGCAGGCGACCAGCGCGTAGGAAAGGGCCAGCAGCGCGCAGGCGACCACGAAAACGCCCGGTTGAAGTTGCCATTTCAACGAAATGACATCGCGCCAACGCGCCGTCAGCGCCGCGGCGAAAAACCCCGCGACAACGGCGAGCACCGCGACCGTCACCCAGCGGGAGCGCCGCCTGGCCCGCGGCGGCGGGGAATCCACGTCCACGTCGGCATCCTATCGAGTTGGGCGAGGGTGTTTGCCGCGGGCGACGTTTTCGATTACCTTCAACGGCGCTCCGGTAGCCTTTTGCGGTGAGGAGGAATCCGCCCTGATGGCAGTCAAGGTCGTCCATGTGTCGGACATTTCCGGCAAGGAAGCGGACGAGCAATCGCTCGGGCGCCTCGTGGTTCACGAGCATCCCGAATACGCCGACCTCCCGGTTACCCTCGAGGTGCTGCCGGACGAGGTCGAGTCGCTCCAGGGCGCCAGCCGCTTCGTCAGCATCGAATGGATCGGGCCGGGCGCCCGCAAGGGCGAGCGGCTGACGGTCAGCCTGGATGATTTCAATCTGCTCGCCGGCCCTGGCGTGATGGAATCGGCGATCCAGGACGCGCTGATCGCCAAGCACCGCAACCGGCCGCGTTCGGCGGGCGGGCCGGCGGCCGGTGGACGTTCCGGTCGCGGCAAGGTCAATTACGCCTCCCTCGAGCACGCCGGCGAACCGCACCGCGGCCGTATCACGGAGGGCGAGAAGGAGCTGGTCCGCGGCAACCTGGATCAGGTCAACCGGCGCCTGCGGGACTCCGGCCTGCGCGAGATCGACCCCGCCGACCCGACCATGAAGGAACGCTACGGGCTGTAGGTGAAGGCGGTGCCCGTGCTGGTCGGCACGTCCGGCTGGCAGTACCGGGACTGGCGGGGGCGCTTCTACCCGGAGCGGCTCGCCCAGGCGCGCTGGCTGGAGCACTACGCCGGGCGGTTCGCCACCGTCGAGTCCAACAACGCCTTCTACCGGCTGCCGGAGCGGGCGACCTTCGCCGCCTGGGCGGCCCGCACCCCCGACGACTTCGTGATGGCGGTCAAGGCCAGCCGCTACCTGACCCACGTGCGGCGCCTGCGCGACCCCGAGGGGCCGGTCGGCCGCCTGCTGGACCGCGCCGCCCGGCTCGGTGGCAAGCTCGGGCCGGTGCTGCTGCAGCTCCCCCCGAACCTCCAGGCCGACCCGGCCGCCCTCGACCGGACGCTGCGCGCGTTCCCCGCCGGCGTGCGGGTGGCGGTCGAGCCGCGGCACGACAGCTGGTTCAACGACGAGGTCCGCCGGCTGCTCGGCGAGCACGGCGCCGCCCTCTGCCTGGCCGACAGCCCGCGCCGGCGGACGCCGCTGTGGCGCACCGCCGGCTGGACCTACCTGCGCCTGCACCAGGGCGCGGCCAGCCCGCGGCCGTGCTACGGCCGCCGCGCGCTGGCCACCTGGGCCGGCCGCCTCGCCGACCTGGTGGGACCGGACGCCGACGCCTACGTCTACTTCAACAACGACCCCCGCGGCTGCGCGGTCCGCGACGCCCGCGTGTTCGCGCTGGCGGCGGCCCGCGCCGGCCTGCGACCTACCCGGGTTCCTGCCGCCGCCGAGGTGCGGGTGGGTTAGCGGCCCGGCTCCGCGGCGCGGCGCCGCTGGTACTCAGCCCGCACCGCCGCCGTGTGCGCCTCGGCCTCGGCCACGATCGCGGCGGTGTCGTCCGGGTAGCCGGCCGCCTCCGCGAGCAGCCCGACCCCGCGCGCTCCGGCCGCCGCCTCCAGGACCTCCGGGTCCACCAGGACCGGGGCACCGGTGACCAGGGCGAGGTTCAGGGCGTCGCTCGGGCGCGCGTCGACCTCGCGCCGGCCGCCCGGCCCGTCCACCACCGCCACCCCGTAGAAGGTGCCGTCGTGCAGCCGGGTGATGCGGGCCTCGGCCAGCCGTCCCCCGGTCGCCTCCAGCAGCGAGGACATGAACTGGTAGGCCATCGGCCGGGGCAGCCCGGTCCCCTCCAGCGCGAACGCGATCGAGAGCGCCTCGAACTGGCCGACCCAGATGCTCAGCCGCCGCTCCCCCGCCTGCTCGTCCAGCAGGATCACCGTCTGCTCCGGCCGGTCGCCGCTGGCCGGCTGGCGGCGTACCTCGGTCACCCGCATCGCCACCGGTCCGGTCGCCGTCCCTGCCGCCATGCCGTCCTCCTTCCACCATGCCGCCAGCTCGTCGCGGAGGGCGGCTCTGCCCTTGTGCAGGCGGGTCTTGACCGCGCCGATGCCGATGCCGAGCGCGGCGGCCACCTCCCGGTGGGCCAGGCCCGCCAGGTAGAACAGCGCCACCGCCGCGCGCTGCCCGGCCGGCAGCCGCCCGACGGCGCGCCGCACCCGCCGGGCCGCCTCGGCCGCCTCGGCCGCCTCGGCCGGCGTCCCGTCCGGGACCGAGCGGCCGCCGGTCAGGGCGGCCAGCGACCAGCCCTCGCGGGCGCGCTCACGCCGCCAGCGCCGGCAGACGTTGAGGCCGATGCCGCCGAGCCAGGCGCCGAACCGCTCGGGCCGCCGCAGCCGGTCCAGCCCGAGCATCGCCTGCAGGACCGCCTCCTGGGCGGCGTCCTCGGCCAGCCCGTCGTCGCCCAGCGCCCGCCGGCAGAGCGCCACCAGCATGCCGCGGTGCCTGGCCAGCAGCGCCGCGAACGCCTCCTTGTCGCCCTCCCGAGCCAGCCGTACCAGCTCCGCGTCGTCCATC
>DASYRU010000434.1:0-4213 GCA_036004165.1 Actinomycetota bacterium | reverse complement strand
GGCCCCGGCGGTGCCGCGACCGCGTTCCACCTGGCCAGGGGCGGGGCCCGGGTGCTGCTCTGCGAGAAGCAGAGCTATCCGCGCGAGAAGGTCTGTGGCGACGGGCTCACCCCGAGGGCGGTGGCGCAGCTTGACGCCATGGGCCTGCGCGACGAGTACCGGAGCTGGTCGCGCAGCGCCGGCCTCAAGGTCCACGGCGGCGGCCACGTGGTCGAGCTGCCATGGCCCGAGCTGACCGGCCTGCCCTCCTTCGGACTGGCGCGGCCGCGCACCGACTTCGACGAGCTGCTGGCGCGCACCGCCGAGCGGGCCGGCGCCAAGCTGTGGGCGGGCACGGAGGTGGTCGGCCCGCTGGTCGAGCACGGGCTGGTCAGGGGCGCGGTGGTCCGCCGGGAGGGCGAGGACCCGGTCGACGTGCGCGCCGAGGTGGTGGTGGCCGCCGACGGTGCCTCCAGCCGCTTCGCCCAGGCCCTCGGCCTGTCACGGGACGAGCAGCGTCCCATCGGGGTGGCCATGCGCCAGTACTACCGCACCGAGCGCGACACCGACCCCTGGATCGACAGCTACCTGGAGCTGCGCCGCGGCAACGACCTGCTGCCCGGCTACGGCTGGGTGTTCCCCCTGGCCGACGGGACTGTGAACGTCGGCGTGGGCCTGCTCAACACCTCGGCCCATTTCGGCAACCTCAACTACAAGCAGCTCCTGCGGGACTGGGTGCCCACGGTGGGGCCGGAGTGGGGCTTCACCGCCGATGACGCGGTGGCCAAGCCCCGTTCGGCGCCACTGCCGATGGGAGCCAGCCGCCACCCGCCGCTGCACCGCGGGGTGCTGTTCGTGGGTGACGCGGCCGGGCTGGTCAACCCCTTCAACGGCGAGGGCATCGACTACGCGATGGAGTCGGGGCAGCTCGCCGCGGAGGTCGGCCTTGCCGTGCTGGAGAGCGGCGACCGCAGCCGGCTTGCCGCCTACCGCACCGCGGTCGAGCGTGGCTTCGGGTCCTACTTCGCGATCGGCCGCCTCTTCGTGCGCCTCATCGGCGACCCGCGGTTCATGAAGGCGGCCACCAGGTACGGGCTGCCCCGACCCACGCTGATGAAGCTCGTCCTCAAGCTGCTTGCCAACCTCTACGAGCCGGCGCGGGGCGACGCCAGTGACCATGTCGTCCGCGCGCTCGTGCGGATGGCGCCGTCGAGGTGATGATCGTGTCTGCCCGCATTTGCGAGCCCCGCGGCCCCGGCCATAGGCTGACGGCGCCATCGCCCGGCACTCCACGCTCGAGGCCCGCTGGAGGCTGCCCGTGAACCTCGGTGCGTTCGCGCCGATCCTGGCCATGCTGGTGCTGGCGACCCTGTTTGCCGTCCTGTCGATCGCGGTGTCGGCGTTCATGGCGCCGCACCGGCCGAGCCGGGCCAAGTACTCGGCCTACGAGTCGGGCATCGAGCCGGGTCGCCTGCCCAAGGGCGAGCGCTTCCCGGTCAAGTTCTACCTGACCGCGATGCTGTTCGTGGTCTTCGACGTCGAGGTGATCTTCCTCTACCCATGGGCGGTGGTGTTCCGCCAGCTCGAGGTGTTCGGCCTGGTCGAGATGGGCATCTTCATCGGTCTGGTGTCGGTCGCCTACGTGTACGACTGGAAGCGCGGCGGATTGGAGTGGGACTGACCATGCAGACCGGGAGCGGCCTGGAGAAGCTGCCGAGCGGCGTCCTCGTCACCACCGTCGAGAAGCTGGCCAACTGGGCCCGCAAGGGCTCGCTGTGGCCAGCCACCTTCGGGCTGGCCTGCTGCGCCATCGAGATGATGGCCGCCGGCGCCGGCCGCTACGACCTGGCCCGCTTCGGCATGGAAGTGTTCCGGGCCTCCCCGCGGCAGGCCGACCTGATGATCGTGTCCGGGCGGGTGTCGCAGAAGATGGCCCCCGTGCTGCGCACCATCTACGACCAGATGCCCGAGCCGAAATGGGTCATCTCGATGGGGGTCTGCGCCACCTCCGGCGGCATGTTCAACAACTACGCGATCGTCCAGGGCGTCGACCAGATCGTGCCGGTCGACATGTACGTGCCCGGCTGCCCGCCGCGGCCGGAGATGCTTATGGACGGCATCATCAAGCTGCACGAGAAGATCGGGACCGGCGAGCGCCGCTCCACGCTGCGCCTCCAGGAGGCGTGACGTGACCGCCGAGACGACCTTCCAGCCGCCCGACGCCCTGCAGCCGGTCCTGACCGGGCTGCGGGAACGCTTCCCGGAGGCGGTCGCCGAGGTGCGCGGGCACCGCGGCGAGGTCACCGTGGAGCTGGACCGGGCCCACCTGGTGGAGGTCGCCACCTGGCTCCGCGACCACCCGGCGGCCCGCTTCCGCCTGCTCGCCGACCTCTCCGGCACCGACTACCTGAAGCTGGACGAGCGGCCCGAGCGGCTCTGCGTCGACTACCACCTCTACTCCTTCGACCACAACGTGCGGCTGCGGCTGAAGGTCCGGGTCACCGTGGAGGACCCCCACGTCCCCTCGGTCACCGGCGTGTGGCCGACGGCCAACTGGCACGAGCGGGAGGTGTACGACTTCTTCGGGGTCCGCTTCGACGGCCACCCCAACCTGATCCGCATCCTCATGCCGGAGGACTGGAAGGGCTACCCGCAGCGCAAGGACTACCCGCTCGGCGGGGTCGACGTCGAGTACATCGGCGCGCACGTGCCGCCGCCGGACACCAGGCGGTACAAGGGAGGCTGGACCAGCACATGAGCGAGGCACGGCCGACCGTCGACGAGGCGGTGGTGCGGCCAGGCGAGGCCCGCGACCTGCCGCCGGCCGCGGCGGCCGAGCGCGTCACCGTCGGCGAGCGGCGCACCCAGCAGGTGATCGCGATGGGTGGTGGCGACTGGGCCGAGGTCACCGCCAGGGCCGACGCCGAAGGCGACGACGAGCTCATGGTCATCAACATGGGCCCGCAGCACCCCTCCACCCACGGGGTGCTGCGGCTGGTGGTCGAGCTGCGCGGCGAGGAGGTCGTCGACCTCCAGCCGGTGGTCGGCTACCTGCACACCGGCATCGAGAAGTCCACCGAGTTCCGCACCTGGGTGCAGGGCGTCACGTTCGTGACCCGCATGGACTACCTGGCGCCGATCTTCAACGAGACCGCCTACTGCCTGGCGGTGGAGAAGTTGCTCGGCGTCGAGGCGCCGCCGCGCGCCCAGGCCCTGCGGGTGCTGATGATGGAGCTGAACCGCATCAGCTCCCACCTGGTGTGGCTGGCGACCACGGGCCTGGAGCTCGGCGCCCTCTCGATGATGCTCTACGGCTTCCGCGAGCGGGAGGAGATCCTCGACATCCTGGAGGACGTCACCGGCCTGCGCATGAACCACGCGTGGGTGCGGCCGGCCGGGGTCTCCCAGGACCTGCCCGACGGCATCGAGGACAAGATCCGCGCCTTCGTCCGCGACATGCGCGCCAAGGCCGACGAGTACGAGACCCTGCTCACCAACAACCCCATCTGGCTGGAGCGGACCTCGGGGATCGGCCGGCTCGACCTCGACCGGCTGATCGAGCTTGGGGTCACCGGGCCGCTGCTGCGCGCCGCCGGCCTCGAGCACGACCTGCGCAAGGCCGAACCCTACTGCGGCTACGAGCAGTACGACTTCGAGGTGCCGACCGCCACCGGCGCCGACGTCTACGCCCGCTACCAGGTGCGGCTGGCCGAGATGCGCCAGAGCCTGCGGATCGTCGAGCAGGTCCTCGACTCCCTGCCGGGCGGTCCGGTGATGGTCGAGGACCCCAAGGTCGCCTGGCCGGCGCGGCTGGCCCTCGGCCCCGACGGGCTCGGCAACTCGCCGGCGCACGTCCGCCACATCATGGGCGAGTCCATGGAGGCGCTCATCCACCACTTCAAGATGGTCACCGAGGGGTTCAAGGTGCCGCCCGGCGAGGTCTACGTCCCGGTCGAGTCGCCCAGGGGCGAGCTCGGCTACCACGTCGTCTCCGACGGCGGCAACCTCCCCTACCGGGTGCACGTCCGCGACCCGTCGTTCGTCAACCTGCAGGCGGCCGGGCCGATGATGAAGGGCCTGCTGGTCGCCGACGTCGTCGCCGCCCTTTCCTCGATCGATCCCGTCCTCGGCGGCGTGGACCGCTAGAGAGGAGCGCCGTTCCGCCGTGCCGCTGTCCGAGCAGACCCTGGCCCGCGCCGAGGAGCTGATCGCCCGCTACCCGGAGCGGCGTTCC
>DASYRU010000433.1:0-12982 GCA_036004165.1 Actinomycetota bacterium | reverse complement strand
CACCGACTCCGGCTCGGGTTGCCGCGTCATGATCACCTCTTGCCTGGTAGCAGGTACCTCGAGATGCAAGCCTGCTGGGTTGGACGTGCCCGCCCGGAGACTACCGTTCCTATCGGGTGAGCAGGAGTGGGTCCTGCCCCGGTGGCCCCGAACGGTCCTGGACCACCTGGTCGCCGAGCCCAGCCCGTTCGGCCAGGCGGGTCTTGCGCGGTGCTGCCGCTGCCCGCCGGCCTCCCGGAGGGCCGGGTCCCTCACGGCCCGGGCGCTGGTGGTCCGGCCTGGCCGGTAGCTCTCCCGCCACGATCCTCCGGTCGTGGCCGGGCACACCTGGCCGTCGCCGGGCCCCAAGGCCCAGGCCGCGTCGTCCGATCACCACCGCCGCCGCGTGATGGCCTGTGACGGTGACCGACTTCTTGGTTGCTTGGTTGAGTGGGGCCTGCCAGCTGCGCCGTCCCCACTTCGAGGTCCAGCCGGGATCGACCGCGATGACCCACAGCCCGTGGTTGGCGGCCATGCCGACCAGCAGGTCCCGGAACGCCCGGGTCGGGATCCCCGATACCGTCCGGCGGAACGCCTTGCCGCAGCGGCCACGCCCCAGCGTCTCCCGGCCGGTCTGGCGAGCGTCGACGAAGTTCAGGTTCTCCACGACCAGCGACTGGCAGCCGCTGGCGGTGGCGAGGCCAAGGAGGGTGCTGATTGCCTCCCGCAGGTGGCCGTTGCGGGTGCTGGCCGGCAGGCCGTTGAGGTGGAGGGGGATGGTGTGGGGCGGGCCGATCGGGTTGCCGGATGGGTCCAGCACCCAGCAACCCAGGTGGTCGGCGTTTAGGTCCACCCCCAGCGCCCGAGCTTGCCGCAGGTCCTCCAGGCTGGGTGGGGTGACGATCGAGATGCGCCAGCTGGCATCCAGGTACCAGCGGCCCCTGGCCGGGTCGAAGGTGATGTCGTAGCGGACTGCGCCGCTGGCAGCCTGCGCCGCCCACTCGTTACCGCGGTGGGTGAAGGCTATCGCGCAGGAAAGCCGGTAGGTTGCGGCCCGGCCGGGCGTGTTGGACAGGTGCGCCAGGGGCGTCGGCAGCCGCAACTCCAACCAACGCTCATCCGGATGCACCAGGATGGTCTCATTCCCCCACCGCTTGGCCGCTTCTCCATCGGCGACCAAGAACAGCCGCTCGGCCCGCCAGCGGGCTCGCCACTGCGCCTCGGTCACCTCGGCCTTATTCACAGCTTGACGCAGCTTGGCCAGCCGACGGCCACCACGACACACCGACACCCGTCCCGCAACCAGCCGGCCCTCCACCTCGGCCAGCTCGGCCTCCAGACGCTGCAACCGACCCTGCTTGGCGAACCGCTCCGCCCCGCTCGCATATCCACGCACCCGGCCCTGCTTCCGGCCGGCGGGGACCGCCAACCGCGACCGGATCGTATGAGCCGCCCGGCGTAGTCCGATCGTCCGGTCAGCCAGGTTGCCCCACGCCCGTTGCCACTGGTCATTGGAGGTTCGCGTGATCGACCCCGCCCAACGACTGGACGACGTGCCGGTCAAGCCGCGTTTGCGAACAGCACGCTGATCTTTGCCGACGCCGAGCCGGCACCGCCAGGCAAGGTCAGCTCCGGCCAAGCGGCCAAGCTGCTCGCCCACCGCCCACACCACGGCCTCGTCGGCGGTGGTGAGCCGCAGCCGTGTGCTTATCCGGGCGCCGGCAAGCCGGGCTACAACGAACGGTCCACTGATCGAACGCATGTTCCCATGCTACGTGGGTCGCTGACAGCGAACTTGGTTACTTCCACAGGCACCAGGTCGGCTCTGGCCCGCAGGAGCCACTGCCGCCACACAAGCCGGAGCAGTTCCGTACGCTTGGAACCGACCGGTGAACTACGCGAGAGGACGAGGCACGCCATGGCAGCCATCCGGGTGGCCGGCCTGCGCAAGCGCTACGGGGACCTGGAGGCGGTGGCGGGGGTCAGCTTCGAGGTGGCGGCGGGCGAGTGCTTCGCCCTGCTGGGTCCGAACGGGGCCGGCAAGACCACCACGGTGGAGATCCTGGAGGGGTACCGCGAGCGGTCCGGTGGCGAGGTCGAGGTGCTCGGCTTCGACCCGCAGCATGGCGAGCGGGACTTCCGCGAGCGCATCGGCATCGTGCTGCAGTCGGCCGGCGTCGACCGCGAGCTGACCGTCGAGGAGATCGTCGCCCTGTTCGGCGGCTACTATCCCCACCCGCGCGACGCCGGCGGGGTGATCGACCTGGTCGGCCTGGGCGAGAAGCGGGCGGCCAGGATCAAGACGCTCTCGGGTGGCCAGCTGCGCCGCCTCGACCTCGCCCTCGGCATCGTCGGCGACCCCGACCTGCTGTTCCTGGACGAGCCGACCACCGGCTTCGACCCGTCCGCCCGCCGCCACGCCTGGGAGCTGGTCGACAGCCTCCGGGACCTCGGCAAGACCATCCTGCTCACCACCCACTACATGGACGAGGCCCAGAACCTCGCCGACCGGGTCGCGATCATCGCCGCCGGCCGGATCGTGGCGCAGGGCAGCCCGGAGTCCCTCGGCGGCCGGGACGTCGCCGAGGCGGTGATCAGCTTCCGGCTGCCCGACGGCGCCACCCTCGCCGACCTGCCAGGCGACCTGCCAGCCGGGATCCAGCGGGACGAGGACCGCGTGCTGCTGCGGACCAGCGCCCCGACCAGCGCCGTGCACACCCTCACAGGCTGGGCCCTGGCAAGGGGCGAGGAACTGGAGGCGCTGGCGGTCACCCGCCCATCCTTGGAGGACGTCTACCTGCAGCTCACCGGGAGCGCCGAGCGTCCCGCGGAGGTCGTCCATGACTGAACGCCTGCACGCCGGCGGCCACCCCGCCACCGGCCCGTTGCTCCTGCGGCAGTTCCGCCACCAGAACAAGCTGTTCCTGCGCAACCCGTTCTCGGCCTTCTTCTCGCTCGCCTTCCCGCTGATGTTCCTGCTGCTGTTCGGCTCGCTGAACGGCAGCCAGCGGATCCCGGAGCTCGGCGGCATCCGCTACGCCCAGTTCCTGGTTCCCGGGCTGCTCGCCTTCGCGGTCATCTCGACCTGCTACACCGGCCTGGCGACCTCGGTGCCGATGAACCGCGACCTGGGCATCCTCAAGCGGATCCGCGGCACCCCCTTGCCGGCCTGGATCTACGTCGCCGCCCGGATCCTGTCGTCGGTGTGGTTCTCGCTGGTGAGCGCCGTCATCATGGTCGGCGCCGGGGTGCTGCTGTTCCACGTGCGGATCATCTGGCGGATGCTGCCCGCTGCCGCGCTGACCCTGCTGCTCGGGGCCGCCTGCTTCTGCGCCCTCGGGCTGGCGGTCGCCGCGCTGATCCCCAACGGCGAGGCGGCCCCGGTGGTGGCCAACTTCACCTTCCTGCCGATCGCCTTCGTCTCGTCGCTGTTCTACCCGATGGTCGGCGCGCCGGCGTGGCTGAACACGGTCGCCGACGTCTTCCCCGTCAAGCACTTCGCGCTGGCCCTGGAGGACACCTTCAACCCGCTCGTCGTCGGCAGCGGGTTCCGCTGGGGCCACCTCGGCATGCTGGTGCTGTGGGGCGCCATCGGCGCGGTCGTCGCCGTGCGGCGCTTCCAGTGGGAGCCAAGGACCGACCGGCCCGGCGGTCAGCGCCCGCGGATGTCGAGGGCGTGGAAGGCCTCCGCGTAGAGGAGGCCGAAGTCGAAGCCGATGGCGCCGTTCCAGGTGCGAACCCGGCGCCTCAGGTCCTCCTGGTCGCCGACCTGGCTGCCGTGGGCGGCGATGGCGGCCAGCTTGGCGTCCATGGCGGCGGTCACCTCGACCACCTCGTCGGGCGCGTCGGTGCCGAACAGCAGGATCGTGTGGGGCCGGTGGGCGGGCAGCTGCTCGCCGGCTGGCAGGGCGTACAGGGGGTCGCGGGCGGCGACCACGCCGTCGACGGTCAGCAGCCCGGCCGCGCGGTGGTCGGGGTGCAGCAGCCAGCGCCGCCAGGGGTCGTGGCCGAGCACCACGTCCGGCCGGACCGTCCGCAGCAGCCTGGCGACGGCCAGCCGGAGGGCCATGGTCGCCTCCAGCTCGCCGTCGACCGCGCCGAGGAAGTGGACCTGCGGCGCCGCTCCGAGGGCGGCGGCCGCCGCGGCGGCCTCGCGCCGGCGCAGCGCCGCCACCTCGGCCGGGTCGGCTTCCGGGTCGTGGCTGCCCTTCTCCCCGGCGGTGAAGCAGGCCAGCTCGACCCTGACGCCCTGCCTGGCCCAGGTCGCCAGGGTCCCGCCCGCCTGCAGCTCGACGTCGTCGGGATGGGCGCCGAGCGCCAGGGCCCGCCGGACCGCCAGCACCGCCTAGCTGGTCCGCTCGAGGGTCACCAGGCCGTGGGCGGCCGGGACGAGGTCGGCGTAGATGGCCAGCAGCCGTGACGCGGTCTCGTCCCAGCCGTGGGCGCCGGCGAAGCGGGCGGCGGCCGCGCCCATCGCCGCCAAGCGGCGCGGGTTGGAGAGCAGCCGGGCGATCGCGCTGGCCCAGGCCTCGGGATCGTGGTCGGCCAGCAGCATGCCGGTGGTGCCGTCGCCGACCGCATGCAGCAGGCCGCCGACGCCGGCCGCCACCACCGGCGTGCCGCACGCCTGCGCCTCGAGGGCGACCAGCCCGAACGACTCCGACCAGGAAGGCATCAGCACCAGGTCGGCCGCCCGGTAGACGGCGGCCAGGCGGTCGTGGGGACGGGGGGCGAGGAAGCGCACGCGGTCGGCCACGCCGGCCTCGGCGGCCAGGCGCGCCAGGCGCGCCGGCTCCTCGTCGCCGTTGCCGGAGGCGCCGCCGACCACCAGCAGCTCCACGTCGAGGTCGGGCCGCTGCCTGATCAGGGCGGCCAGGGCGAGCACCGCCACGTCGGGGGCCTTGAGCGGCTGCAGCCGACCGACGAAGGCGAGCACGTGGGGTCGCGCGACGCCAAGGGCGGCCCTGGCGGCGGCGCGGTCGCCGGGATGGAAACGGTCGCGGTCCACCCCTGGCGGCACGATGCGGATCTTGGCGGGGCAGGCGCCGTAGAGCTCGATCAGCTGCCGCGCCTCGGCGGGGCTGGGGGCGAGCAGGCTGTCGGCGGTGGCGACCACCCGCTCCTCGCCGGCCAGCCGGGTCGGGGGCTCCGGCTGGTCGCCGGCTGCCAGGCTCTGGTTCTTGACCCGGCCAAGGGTGTGGAACGAGTGCACCACCGGGCTGCCCCAGCGTTCCCTGACCAGCCTGGCCACCCAGCCGGACACCCAGTAGTGGCTGTGGATGACGTCGTAGGGCCCGTAGCGCTCCTCGGCCCGCAGCAGCGAGCAGAGGAACGCGCAGAGGTAGCGCGGCAGGGTCTGCTTGGGCACCGGCGCGAGCGGCCCGGCGGGCAGGTGCAGCAGGCGCACGCCCGGCTCGATCTGGACGACCGGCGGGTCGTCGGGCGAGGTCGACCGGGTGTACAGGTCGGACTCGATCCCCATGCGGGCCAGCTCGGCGGCCACCGCACGGATGGTCACGTTCATGCCGCCGGCGTCGCCGACGCCGGGCAGGGCCAGCGGCGAGGAGTGCACCGAAAGGACCGCGACCCGGCGGACGGAAGGGTCGGGGAGCGCGGAAGGCTGCTCGACCGTCAGCGTCACTCGAGACCTCCTCGGCCGGGTCCCGCTCCGCGACCGTGACGCGAAGCACCCGCGGGACGCGCCCGCGGGTGCTTCCATGCTATCCGCTCTTGTCGAGTTCCTGCCTAGCTCTCGCCGACCTTGCCGGCTGCCTCCCTTGCCGCCTTGGCGTCGGCCTCGGCCGCGCGGCGCACGGTGGTGCCGGCCGCCTTCGCCGACGAGCGGGTGGTGGCGGCGCTGCGACGGACCCGGGTGCTGGCCGCCTTGGTGCGGGACACCGCGGTCCTGGTCGCCTCGGTCGCCTGCCGGGTCGCGGGCGAGCGGCGCACGCCGGTGACGAGCGACTCGCCCCGGCGGACCAGCCGGTCGTAGGTCTTGGCGGCCTCGCCGGGGAAGCGTGCGCGGATCCGGTCGGCTTCCTTGGGCAGGTGCCGGATGGTCGACACGGCCAGGTCGGCGGCGCCGGCCACGGCGTAGAGCGCCTGCTTGGCAGGCTTGCTGGTGATGGTGGGCATCTAGTGATGCTCCTTCCCGTCGGTTGCTGCTTTGACCTCGGCGCGAACGCTGCCGTCGGCCCGGAACGAGCGGTAGACGTCGATCAGGATCTGCTTCTGCCGCTCGGTCAGGTGGCGGTCGCGCAGGATGGCGACCGCCAGGTCGGTGGCGTCCGCGTCCTCATCGAGGATGCCGGCCCTGACGTACAGGGTCTCGGCGCTGATCCGCAGGGCCTTGGCGATGTCCTTGAGGATCCTTGCCGATGGCTGGCGCAGGCCGCGCTCGATCTGGGAGAGGTAGGGGTTGGACACCCCGGCCTGGCTTGCCAGCTTGCGCAGCGACAGCTCCGCCTGGTGGCGCTGCTCGCGGATGTAGCGACCAACCTCACCAAGCTGCTCGACGCTGCTGCGCACGGTCCCGCCTTCCTCGTTCCTGACGCTATCTAGAGTAGGCCGCTTGGATAACTTTTGCAAGCAGTGCGGGCTGGGAGCCACCTCACGCCCGCAGCTCGAGCCGTGCCGGGCGGACCGCGCCGACCGGACGTCCGCCGCCGTGGATCTCGACCGTGGCGGCCGGCAGGACCGTCTCCCACTCGCGCTGGTCCAGCCACCCGAGCGCCCGCAGGGCGGCCAGCAGGGCCGCCCCCCTCGCCCTCGGGGCGCCGTCGATGACCTTGAGGGCCAGGCCGGTGCCGCTCGCCAGGTCGACCGCACCGTAGGTGGCCTCCGCCCCGACCTTGGCGAGCACCCGGCCGCCGGTCGCCTCCAGCAGCAGGGTGTCGAGCCGGCCGCTGCCCGCGAGCATGAACGGATGCCGGCGGACGGCCTGGACCAGCGCCGAGGGGCCCTCCTCGCCGGCCGCGGCCCGCGCGCCGAGCCTGGCGTAGGCGGTCGCGAGCCCGCGCAGCGGCAGCGCGTGCACCGGCACCCCGCAGCCGTCGACGCCCAGGTGCTCGATGGGGACCGCGGCGAAGTCGCTGAGCGTGTCGGCCACCACCGCCTGCAACGGATGCTCGGGAGCGGTGTAGCGCTCAGGAGCCCAGCCGCGGACCACCGACCCGGCCAGCATGTAGGCGTGCTTGCCCGAGCAGTTGTGGTACACGGCCGCCGGCCCGTCGACCCGCTGGCGTGCCTGCCGGTTGCCTGGCAGCGCCGGCGGGCAGCGCAGGGCGGACTCCTCCAGCCCGGCCGCCGCCAGCACCTTGCGGACGGAGGCGACGTGGTCGGGCTCGCCGTCGTGGGAGCCGCAGGCGCCGGCCAGCGCGAGCTGACCCAGGCCGAGCTCGCGCTCGACGCCGAGGCCGCGGACGGCGAGGGCCTGGAACGGCTTGGAGCAGGAACGCGGGTAGACGAGCAGGTCGGGATCGCCGACGGCGGCCAGCGGCTGGCCGTCGGGACGGGCCACCGCGACCGCGCCGAGGTGCCGGCTCTCCACCAACCCGGACCGCTCGACCTCGGCCAGGACCTCCATGGCCGCCTCCCTGTGGCGCTGGATGCTGGCGTGCTCGAGGCTATCGCCGCCGCGCCCGGCCCGGCCAGCGGGCTCAGCCGGGGGCGGAGGCCGCCCTTGCGGCGTCGTGGAGGGAGGCGTGCAGGTCGGGGAGACCGGGCGCGATGGCGGTGAACGCCTCGACCATGGTCGGGTCGAACTGGGACCCGGCGCCGTCCACGATCTCCTGGAAGGCCCGCTCGAAGGGGAGCGCCCGGCGGTAGGGCCGGTTGGAGGTCATCGCGTCGAAGGCGTCGGCCACCGCGAAGATGCGCGCCCCGACGGGGATCGCCTCGCCCGCCAGCCCGTGCGGGTAGCCGTCGCCGTCCCAGCGCTCGTGGTGGCCGCGGATCACCGCGACCGCATGCCCGAGCGACTTGATGCCGGCCACCATCTGCTCCCCGAGCAGTGGGTGGGTCCGCATGACCTCCCACTCCTCGTCGTCGAGCGGTCCCGGCTTGTTGAGCACCGCCTCGGGGACGCCGATCTTGCCCACGTCGTGGAGCAGGAACCCGTACCGCAGCCGCTCGTCGGCGGCCAGTTCCGGATCGACCACCTCGGCAAGGGCGACCGCGTAGTCGTGGGTGCGTTCCAGATGGGCGCGGGTGCCCGGGTCCTTGGCCTCGACCACGAAGGCCAGCGTCTTGATCATGTCCAGGTAGGACTCGCGCAGGCGGTCGAGCGCCCGCTGCAGCTCGGCCGCGCGGGCCCGCTCGGCCTGGTAGAGCTGGTTGATCTCGCGCGCGAACACCAGCAGCTGCTGCTCGGCGGCGGCGAGCTGCTCCAGGTGGTTGCTGCCCGGGTCCATGGCGCCTCAGCCCGCCACCAGCCGGCGGACGGCGTCGAGCAGCGCCAGCGAGGAGAACGGCTTGACGATGTAGGCGTCGGCGCCGGCGTCGCGGGCCGCCGCCCAGTCGTCGGGGAGGTCGCGGCCGGTCAGCACCAGCACCCTGGTGCCGGCCAGCTCCGGGTCGGAGCGGAGCGCGCGGCAGGCGCGCAGGCCGTCCAGCCTCGGCATGGTCAGGTCGAGGATCACCAGGTTGGGCCGCTCCAGCCTGACCAGCTCGAGGGCGCTGAGGCCGTCGGCCGCCTCCAGCACGCCGTACTCGTCGAGGTCGAGCAGCGCGCAGACCACCCGCCGGATGGCCGGGTCGTCGTCGACCACAAGGACGCGGCAGAGCTCCATCGGGACCACCGTCCGTCGCCCGTCTCGGGCAGGGAGGCGCGATCGGACCTGCTCTGTACCCATCGGACCCCAACCGAGGAGACTTGAGCCCTTCGGCCGAATCGAGGTAATCACTCGAGAAGCTCGGAGATCTGGGCGCTGCCGTTCCGGTAGCGGCGGGCGAGCTCGCCGCGGAGCACGTCCACCACCCGCTGCACCGACCGCCGGTGGGTGGAGACGCTCTCCTCCTCGTGGGCGAGCACCTCCACGGCCCGCGTCAGCTCCTCGACGTCCAGCTCCGGCAGGCGGGCGATGGTCTCGTCCGACACCAGCCGCTCCACCCGCCGCCGGTGCTGGTCGGCCCGGGACGGCACCTGGATGCGGGGGATGGCGCTGAAGGTGCCAGGGGCCTCGTCGCTGAGGATCTCCGGCAGCCCGGCAAGCAGCCCGGCCACGTCGTGCTCGCCGCCGCGGGAGCGCCGCACCAGCTCGGCCCTGAGGATGTCGAGCCGTCCCTGGAGCAGCCGGCGCAGGTAGGAGATGTCGGCCTCCTCGGCCTCCACCTCCTCCCGGCGGGCCCGCACCTCGGCCAGGTCGAGCTGGCCGACGTCGGCCGCGAACCGCGGGTCGAGGACCCGGTCGATGCGGCGCTGGCCGCCGGGAACTACCTCCACACTCATCCGACCCCCCCTGGACACGCTCACGCGAGCGCAGTGATTGTAGGCGATCAGCGCAGCGGCAGGTCGACCACGGTGGCGGGGTGCCCGGCGGCGAGCACCTGCCGGCCCGGCTCGACCACCCGCCGGACGTAGGCAAGGCCGACGGGGCCGAGCTCCGGGTGGCGGACCACACTGCGCAGCTGCCCGGCCCGCCGGCCGTCGTCGGTCACCAGCTCGGCCCCTGGCGCCGGCAGGTCGTCCCCGTCCTCCAGGAAGCGTAGGCCCGCCAGGCGGCGCTGGACCTGGCCGAGGTTGTGCACCTTTGCCACCGTCTCCTGGCCCGGGTAGCAGCCCTTGTCGAGGTGGACGTGGGAGCCGAGCAGGCCCGCCTCCTCGGCGAGCACGTCGTCGGTCAGCTCGCGGCCGGCGGCAGGCAGGCCGCGCTCGATCCGCAGCAGCTCCCAGACCTCGGTCGGGGCGACCGCCACCCCCGCCTGCCGCAGCCGGCGCAGGGCGGCCGGCGCCGCCGGCCCCACGAGGTCGACCCCGACCGCCGTGCGGTGCGCCACCAGCGACGGGGCCGCGGCGGCACGTCCCCCTGGCGGCGGCACCGGCAGGCCGGCAGCCGCGAGGGCGTCGCCGGCCCCTGGGCCGAGCAGGGCGGCCGCGCCGGGCAGGGGCGCGGCGACCGTGACGTCGTAGCGGAACACGAAGCGGGCCAGCCGGTCGGCCAGTGCGGCCGCGGCCGCGGCGTCGGCGTCGAGCAGCACGCCGCCGTCGTGGACGGCCAGCCGGAAGGCGAACTCGATCCTGCCTTTGGGCGAGAGCAGCAGCGCCTCGGTGGCGTCGCCGGGGCGCAGGTCGACGGTGTGCTGGGAGCAGACGGCGTGCAGGTAGGCGAGCGCGTCCGCCCCACCGAGCGCGATCGTCGCCAGGTCGGCACGGTCGACCGCCACCACCCCGTCGCGGGTGCTGGCGAGCGCCTGGAGTGGGCTGGTCAGCGTGTGCACCAGCCCATGGTAGCCATATTGTTTGCGCTGCCGACCCCGCTGTGGCTAACTGGCCGTACGCGAGGAAGGAGGTGGTCCAGCTGTCAGAACCGGTACGGACCTGCGAGGTGACTGCCCGGTAGGGCGATCTGCCTCTTGATCGCGGGGATCGGATCACCCCCGGAATCTCCACAGTTCACCGAACCCAGGGGGCCTCGGCCTGGTCCGACCGAGGTGGCGCCGCTCGCCAGGGCGGAGGGCACAACCCCCTGGGTCTTTCCTTTCCCGCCTCTAGGGCTTCAGCAGCCGGTAGACGACGTAGATGGCGAACACGCCGGCGGCGCCCAGCATGGCGACCAGCAGGGCCGTGTACCAGAACTCCAGGGTCATGCGCCGAGCGTATCAGGCGTCCAGCCGGATCGCGGCCGCCCGTCCGCTGATGATCAGCGCCCCGGGGCGGGTGTCGACCCGGTCCAGCCGCACCCCCGCCGGAAGCTCCGGCAGCGGCACCTCGAAGGTCAGCAGCGGGGCCAGCCGGGACTCCAGGGCCGGGTTCAGGCCGTCTCCCAGCCGCACCTCCTCCGGCGTGAAGGTGATGGCGCCGTCGCGCGCGCCCAGCTTCCCGGTCGCCTCCGCGTCGACCTGCTGGCCGAGGAGGGACGCCTGCAGGCGCACGCGGACCCGGTCGGCGCCGATCGTCAGCGACCCGCCGGGGAGGCGGCTGGCGGCCAGGCGGTTGATCTCGGCCTCGGTCAGCTCGACCTGGCCGTCGGCGCGGCCGACCGTGATCCTGCCCGACCGGCCGAGCAGCACCTCCCGCGGTACCCGCAGGTCGTGGAGGTGGAGCTCGAGCCGGGCGGCGGTGACCCCCTTGGCGCGGGCGTCGGTGGCGGCCAGGTCGATGGTGGAGAAGCGCCCGGTGACCAGGTGCGGGAGGAAGGGGAAGTCCCGCGCCTGCACGACCGGGCGGCGGCCCAGGTCGTACTCGCGTTGCAGCGCGTCGGTGACCCGGTCCTCGAACACCCGGGCGGCGGCGAAGTCGGCGGCCACGCCGAGGATCAGCAGGACGAGGGCGGCGACCAGCAGCTTGCGCACCGACTCAGCCCCCGGAGACCGGGGGGCTACCCTTGAGCCCCCCAGACCCCCCGGAGAACGGGGGCAGCAGGGCGAGCTCTGCCCCGTCCGGGACCGACGCCTTGGGGTCGTGCCAGCGCTCCCCGTCCACCAGCACACTCGAGTAGCCGAGCACCGCCGCGAAGCGCTCGCCGTAGCGCTCGCCGAGCCCGTCGAGGACCGCCCCGAGCGGGCCGGCGGGGACCTCGACCTCGGCGACACCGGCCGCCTCCCGCAGGGCGGCGAACAGTCGGATCCGAACCATGCCGCTATGGTAGGTTGCCGGCGGCGCTGCGGCCGCGAGCGCACATCCTCGGAGGGGGACGAGTGGCCGAGTTCGCCTGCTTGACCGGCCGGCCCGGGGGGGCGAACGAGGTTCTCCCCGCCCTTGAGTACCTGGCCCATCCGGTGACGACGCTGCCCCTTGACCAGTCCAGCCTCGGCGCCATGGCGAGGATGGACCTGGTGCTGCTGGACGCCACCAGGGACCTCTCCCGCGCCCAGGCGGTCTGCCGCAGCCTCCGGTCGTCCGGCGACGAGCTCGCCATCCTGGTGGTGATGCCGGAGGCCGGCCTGGTCGGCCTGCAGCGGGACTGGGGTGCCTCCGACTTCGTGCTCCCCACGGCCGGCCCGGCCGAAGTCGAGGCCCGCGTCCGCCTGCTCGCGCAGCGCCCGCGGCAGACCACCCCGGACGCCTCCATCCGGGTGGACGAGCTGGTGGTCGACCCGGTCTCCTACCAGGTACGCCTGCGTGGCCGGCCGCTCGACCTCACCTTCAAGGAGTTCGAGCTGCTGCGCTTCCTGGCGGCCAGGCCGGGGCGGGTCTCGACCAGGGCGCAGTTGCTGCAGGAGGTCTGGGGCTACGACTTCTTCGGCGGTACCCGCACCGTCGACGTGCACGTCCGCCGCCTGCGGGCCAAGCTCGGTCCGGAGCACGAGTCGATGATCGCCACCGTCCGTGGCGTCGGCTACAAGCTGCTCCCGGCCGACCAGGCGAGGGCCGAACGCGAGGCCGAGCAGGAGACGTAACGTCCCGGTCGTTCAAGGTGGCGGTCGGAGCTGCCGATGACCCAAGGGTCCGGTCCCCTCCCCCTCTGGAGGCCCGCCCATGCCGGTCCGCCGCCTGCTGCTGGTCCTGCTGCTGCTCCTGGTCGGCCTGCTGGTCGCGCCGGCTCCGGCCAGCGCCGGCCCCCGCACCGACGCCGAGTTCGTCCGCCGGATCAACGCCTCACGGACCGCCCGCGGCCTGCCGCCGCTGCGGGTCTCGGCTCGGCTGACCTCGCTCGCCCGCAGCCATGCACACGCCATGGCCGTGAACAACTGCCGCGCGCCACGTGGCTGCCTGTGGCACACCAACATCTCCCGTTCCGTCGACCACTGGGCCTGGCTGGGCCAGAACGTCGGCTACGGCCGCTTCGACGGCGACTGGCGCAACTGGGTGCTGCGGCTGCACCGGGCGTTCCTGGCCTCGCCG
>DASYRU010000432.1:0-7381 GCA_036004165.1 Actinomycetota bacterium | reverse complement strand
GCCGAGCTGGTGGTGCTGCCGGAGACGGCCACCACCGGCTGGAACCCCGGCGTCGACGCGGAGGCCCTGTGGGACCTGGTCAGCGAGGTGCCAGGGCCGGTCACCGCGCCGCTCCAGGACGCCGCCGGACGGCTTGGCGTCCACCTGGTGGTCGGCACCTACGAGCGCGGCCGGCAGCGCGGCACCGTCCACAACACCGCGGTGCTGGTGGGGCCGTCCGGTGCGGCGCTCGGCAGCTACCGCAAGACGCACCTGTTCTGCGACGAGGACCATCGCCGCGGCGGCTGGGTCACGGCGGGTGACCGCGCCGTGGTGGTCGAGACCGAGCTGGCCCGCATCGGCCTGACCATCTGCTTCGACGGCGACTTCCCCGAGCTGGCCCGGATCGAGGCGGTGCTCGGCGCCGAGGTCATCTGCCGCCCCTCGGCGCTGCTGCGGTCGGCCGACATCTGGGAACTGACCAACCGGGCGCGCGCCTACGACAACCACGTGTTCGTCGTCGGCGCCAACACCACCGGGGTCGACCCTGGCGGGCTGCTGTACTTCGGCAACTCCATGATCGTCACGCCGATCGCCGAGGTGATCGCGCGCGCCGCGTCCCACCAGGGCTGGGTCAGCGCCCGGCTCGACCCCGACGCGGCGATGGCGTCGCTGACGCCCGGGTCCAGTGTGCCGCAGCGGTTCGACCACCTCGCCGACCGCAACCTGGCGCTGATCGAGCGCCACCTGGAGGCGCTGCGCGGCCCGGCCCGCACCTCGTTCCCCCACGAGGACGGATGACCCGCCGCATCCGCATCGGCATCGACACCGGCGGCACCTTCACCGACGTCGTCGCCTTCGACGAGGACAGCGGCGGGATCGCCACCACCAAGACGCCCTCCACCCCGGCAGACCCGGCCAAGGGCTTCATGGACGGCGTCGCCAAGGTGCTGGCCGAGCTCGGCGGCGTCGGCGGGCAGGACCTCACCGCCGTCTGCCACGGCACCACCGTCGCCACCAACCAGCTGCTCGAGGGCAAGGTCGAGCGGCTCGGCTTCGTCACCACCGAGGGGTTCGAGTTCCTGCTGGAGATCGCCCGCCAGAGCGTCCCAGACGGCTACGGCAACAGCTACTTCTGGGTGAAGCCGCCCCGGATCGTCCCCGCCGACCTGGTCCGCACCGTCGGCGGGCGGCTCGACCACCGGGGCGCTGAGCTGCGGCCCTTCGACGACGAAGGCGCCCGCTCCGTCGCACGCTGGTTCCGCGGCCGCGGCGTCGTCGCCATCGGGGTCTGCTTCCTGCACGCCTACGCCAACCCCGACCACGAGGAGCGGATGCGCGCCGTCCTCGAAGCGGAGCACCCCGACGCGGTCGTCTCGCTCTCCAGCGAGGTGCTGCGGGAGTACCGGGAGTACGAGCGGGCGATGACCACGCTGGTCGACGCCGCCGTCAAGCCGCGTGTCGGCCGCTACCTGGCCACCATCAAGCGGCGGCTGGACGGGTTCGTGGCGGGCCGACCGGTGCCGTTCTACGTGATGAAGTCCAACGGCGGCGTGCTGTCGGCCGACGAGGTCGTCCACCAGCCGATCAGCACCGTGCTGTCCGGCCCCGCCGCCGGCGCGCTCGGCGCCGCGCTGGTCGCCAGGACCGCCGGGTTCGACCGCGTCCTCACCCTCGACGGCGGCGGCACCTCCACCGACGTGAGCGTGGTGCTCGACGGCGAGCCGACGCTCACCACCGAGGGCAGCGTCGGCGCCTACCCGTCGAAGATCCCGATGATCGACGTCGTCACCGTCGGCGCCGGGGGTGGCTCGATCGCCTGGCTGTCCCGCGAGGGGACGCTGAAGGTCGGCCCGCGTTCGGCCGGCGCCGACCCCGGCCCCCTCTGCTACGGCAAGGGCGGCACCGAGCCGACCGTCACCGACGCCCACGCGGTCCTCGGCCGCATCCCCGGCCACCTGCTCGGCGGCGAGGTGCCGCTCGACGTCGAGGCCGCCGTCGAGGGGCTGCGGGCGCTCGGCGCCAGGCTCGGCCTGGGTCTCGAGGCCACCGCCGCCGGGGTGCTGGAGATCTCCGCCTGGAACCAGGCGAACGCGCTGCGCCAGGTGACCGTCAAACGCGGCCTCGACGTGCGGGACTTCGTGATGACCGCGTTCGGCGGCTCGGGGCCGCTGCTGTGCTGCCGGCTGCTGGACGTGCTCGGGGTGCGGGCGGCGGTGGTGCCGCGCGACCCCGGCAACCTGTCGGCCTTCGGGCTGCTGACCGTCGACGTGAAGAACGACTACGTGCAGACCGCGGTGTCGCGCCACGCCCAGCTCGACCTCGACGCGGTGGCCCGCACCTTCGAGGCGTTGGAGGCCCGCGCCGCCAAGGCGCTCGACGCCGAGGGGTTCCCGCGCGAGGCGCACCGCCACGTCCGCACCGCCGACCTCCGCTACTTCGGGCAGGCGTTCGAGGTCCGCGTCGCGGTGGCCGACGGGGAGGTCGACCGTGCCATGGTCGACGGCTGCGTCGACGCCTTCCACGACGAGCACCAGCGGCTCTACGGCTACTGCTTCAGGGACCGGCCGGAGCAGCAGGTCGAATGGGTCAACCTGCGGGTCACCGGGGTCGGGCCGATCCGCCGTCCGAGCCTTCGCGAGCTGGAGCCCGGCGACGGCGACGCCGGGCGGGCCCGGACCGGCAGCCGCCCGGTCTGCTTCGACGCCGCTGCCGGTCCCCATGACACCCCCATCTTCCGGCGCGACCGGCTGCGTCCCGGCGACACGGTCGGTGGACCGGCGGTCATCGAGGAGTACGGCTCCACCCTGCCGCTGCACCCAGGGTTCCGCGCCGAGGTCGACCGGCTCGGCAACCTCGTCGTGGTCCGGGACCTCGCATGACCACCCGCGGCGTCGACCCGGTCACCCTCGAGATCGTCGAGGGGACGCTCGCCTCGATCGAGCGGGAGGTCGAGACCGCCATCGGGCGGACCGCGCGGTCGCCGATGATCCGGGACGCGCACGACTTCCGCGCCGGCATCCACGACCGCAAGCTGCGCAAGCTCACCGGCCGGTCGTACTCGGCGCTGGTCCACCCGGTCGCGCGGGACTTCCCGCCGGAGACGATGCGCCAGGGAGACGTGTTCTTCCACAACGACGTCTACCTCTCCGAGGGCGGCATCGGCCACCTGCCCGACCTCTGCGTCACCGTGCCGGTCTTCCACCGCGGCCAGGTGGTGGCGTTCGTGCAGGCGTTCGGGCACCACGACGACATCGGTGGCGCCGTCCCCGGCTCGATGCCGTCCCACGCCACCAGCGTGTACGAGGAGGGGCTGATGGTGCCGCCGATCCGGCTGTGGGAGGGCGGCGTGCCCAACCAGGCGGCGCTGCGGATCATGACGCGCAACTCGCGCATGCCCGACTCGCTCGCCGCCGACCTCGACGCGGAATGCTCGGCCTGCCTGATGGGCGCTGGGCGGCTCGGCGAGCTGTTCGACCGCTATGGCGGGGCGACGGTCGAGGCCTGCTTCGACGCGATCGTGGACAAGACCACCGAGGCGTTCCGCCGCGAGATCCTGGCCAAGATCCCGGAGGGCACCTGGGTCTGGGAGGACTACGCCGAGCACGACGGCGTCGACCCTCCGAGGCTGCACGCCCAGCGCATCACCCTCACCAGGACGGCGCAGGACGGCGGCAAGCTGCTGCTCGACTTCACCGGCACCTCGCCGCAGGCCAAGGGCCCGATCAACCACTGCGGCGACTACGCCGACGGCAACTTCCTCAAGAAGTGGCTGGCGCCGATCCTGCGCAACCTGGCCGACACGCCCGAGCGGGCGGCCGAGCTGGACGTCAACGAGGGCGTGGTGCCGCTGATCGAGATGCGCTTCCCGCCGAAGGGGACCCTGCTGACCCCGGTCTTCCCGGCGCCGACCAACGCCAGGACGTTCGTGATCCTGCGGCTGCTCGGCGTGCTCGCCGGGGTGATCGCCAAGGCGGTCGACGGCAGGATGCCGGCCGACCAGGAGACGATCCGCTACACCGGGGTGTACGGCGACGACGCCGATGGCCAGCCCTACCTGATGCGCGAGGTGCTCGGCGGCGGCTCTGGCGGCCGCTGGTATGCCGACGGCGAGGACACCGTCCACGTGGTGCCGGACTCCCGCAACATCCCGGTGGAGTTCGCCGAGTCGCGCTGGCCGTTCGTGGTGGAGCGGCTGGGGCTGGCGGTCGACTCCGGCGGGCCGGGCCGCCACCGCGGCGGGCTCGGCTACGAGAAGCATCTCCGCATGCTGCGCGACGCCCACTTCATGTCGATCGCCGACCGCTCGCTGCTGGCGTGCTGGGGTGTCCGCGGCGGCCGCGCCGGACGGCCGTTCAGCGTGGTGATCGACCCCGAAGGGCCGAACCCACGGGTGGTGGACGCGCTGGCCGACGCCGAGCCGGTCCGCGCCGGCGAGGTCATCCGGATCCGCACCACCGGCGGCGGCGGCTGGGGAGACCCGCTGGAGCGCCCCTATGACGAGGTCGCCCGCGACGTCCGCTGGGGCAAGGTCAGCGTGCAGGGCGCCCGCGACGACTACGGCGTGGTGGTCGCAGGGACCCGCGACGACCCGGTGGTCGACCAGGACGCCTCCGGCGCGCTGCGCGCCTCGATGCGCGCCGCCCGCAGCGGCGAGGAGCCGTTCTTCGATCGCGGCCCCGGCTACCGCAGCCTCTCCGGCGGCCGCCCCCACGCCGACGTCGACCACCTATGATCATCGACGACGCACCCTCGGAGGTGGATCGATGAGCGAACCCCTCGGCAGCATCCCGCCCGTACCGGACCGCAACCTCGCCCTCGAGCTGGTGCGGGCGACCGAGGCTGCCGCCATGGCCGCCGCCCGCCACCTCGGCCGCGGCGACAAGGAGCTGGTCGACCAGGCAGCCGTCGACGCGATGCGACCGGTGCTCGGCACCATCGCGATGAACGGCGTGGTCGTGATCGGCGAGGGGGAGAAGGACAACGCCCCGATGCTCTACAACGGCGAGCGGGTCGGCGACGGCAGCCCGCCCGAGGTCGACATCGCGGTCGACCCGGTCGACGGCACCACCCTGACCGCCAAGAGCCTGCCCAACGCGATCGCGGTGGTGGCCCTGGCCGAGCGGGGCACGATGTTCGACCCTGGCCCCTGCGTGTACATGGAGAAGCTGGCGGTGGGCCGGGACGCCGCCGGCGCGGTCGACTTCCAGGCCCCGGTCGAGGAGAACCTGCGCCGCATCTCGGCCGCCAAGGGCACGGCGGTCGAGGAGCTGACCGTCTGCATCCTCGACCGGCCAAGGCACCAGGAGGAGCTGGTCGGGCGGGTGCGCGCCACCGGCGCGCGGATCAAGTTCCTGCTGGACGGCGACGTGGCCGGGGCGATCATGGCCGCCAGGGAGGGCACCGGGGTCGACGTGCTGGTCGGCATCGGCGGCACCCCGGAGGGCGTGATCACCGCCTGCGCCATGAAGTGCCTGAACGGGGCGCTGTTCGGCCGGCTGTGGCCGCGCGACGACCGGGAGCGCCGCGCCGCCCTCGACGCCGGCTACGACCTGGACAAGGTGCTCACCGTCGACGACCTGGTCGCCGGCGTCAACGTCTTCTTCGCCGCCACCGGCGTCACCGACGGCGAGCTGCTGCAGGGGGTGCGCTTCGAGCACCGGGAGGTCGTCACCCAGTCGCTGTCGATGCGCTCCAGGTCCGGCGCCGTGCGCCTGGTCGAGACCCGCCACCAGCTCGACCGGTCCAACCTGATCGCCCGTCCCCGCTGAGCAGCCGGAGGTCGTCATGTCGCACGCCGAACTGCTGGCCCGCCACCGCAAGGTGCTGCCGTCCTGGCTGACCCTCTACTACGAGCAGCCGATCGAGCTGGTCGACGGCAAGGGCTGCCGGGTGGTCGACGGCGAGGGCAACACCTACCTGGACTTCTTCGCCGGGATCCTCACCACCATGCTCGGCTACAATCTGCCGGAGGTGGTCGAGGCCGTCCGCGACCAGGCCGGCCGGATGGTCCACAGCTCGACCCTGTACCTGATCCGCCAGCAGGTCGAGCTCGCCGAGCGGATCGCGGCGCTGTCGGGCATCCCCGACGCCAAGGTGTTCTTCACCAGCTCGGGGACCGAGGCCAACGAGGCGGCGCTGCTGCTGGCGACCACGGCGCGGCGCAGCAACCAGGTGCTCGCGCTGCGCAACAGCTACCACGGTCGCTCGTTCGCGGCGATGGGCGTCACCGGCAACCGCGGCTGGCTGGCCTCCAGCCTCACGCCGGTCAACGTCCGCCACGTACAGGGCGGCTACCGCTACCGCAGCCCCTTCCGCGACCTGCCGGACGACCGCTACATCCGCGCCTGCGTCGACGACCTGCGCGAGGTGCTCGAGACCACCACCGCCGGCGACGTCGCCTGCATGATCGCCGAGCCGATCCAGGGCGTCGGCGGCTTCGCCACCCCGCCAGACGGCCTCTTCGGCGCCATGAAGGAGGTCCTCGACCAGTACGGCATCCTGTTCGTCGCCGACGAGGTCCAGACCGGCTGGGGCAGGACCGGCGAGCACTTCTGGGGCTACCAGGCCCACGGGATCGTCCCCGACGCGATCACCTTCGCCAAGGGCCTCGGCAACGGGCTGGCGATCGGCGGCGTGGCCGCGCGCGCCGACCTCATGGACGCGGTCACGGCGAACTCGATCTCGACCTTCGGCGGCAACCCCCTGGCGGCCCGCGGCGCCCTCGCGGTCCTTGACTACCTGCAGGAGCAGGACCTCCAGGCCAACGCGCGCAGGGTCGGCGCGCGGCTGGCCGATGGGCTCCGCGGCCTGGGCGCGCGCCATCCGGTGGTCGGCGAGGTCCGCGGCAAGGGGCTGATGCTCGGGGTGGAGCTGGTCGAGGCGGGCACCATGACCCCGAACCCGGCGGCGGCGGCGCGGGTGCAGGAGGCGACCAGGCGGGGCGGCCTGCTGGTCGGAAAGGGCGGCTTGTACGGCAACGTGCTGCGCATCGCCCCGCCGCTCACCCTGTCCGAGGCCGAAGCGGACGAGGGGCTCGCGATCCTGGCATCTGCGCTGGCCGCGGCGGATACCGGGTAGGCATTCGCCCGACGGCATCCCGGTGCGGCAGGGATGAACCTCCGCGCCCAGCGGTCGGCACCCCGCTAGCCCAGCAGGCTAGCCGCGCTCGACGACGCCGCGGACAAACGCCGCCTGGCCCGCGTGCTGGAGATCGTCGGCGATCACGCTCACCAACCGCACGCCCAGCGATACCGGTGGGTCCCATGACCGGTCCACGATCCGGGCGAGATCGGCCTCGCCGAGACGCTCCACATAGCGGATCGTCTGCTGGTGGACCGCGTCGTGATAGCCCACCAGCAGCTCCCCCGACTCCACCCGGACGGCCGCGACGTCGTCGGCT
>DASYRU010000431.1:0-7767 GCA_036004165.1 Actinomycetota bacterium | reverse complement strand
GGTGGCCTCCACGGCGGCGACCCTGGGCGGGACGGCCAGCCGCAGGGTGTCGGTCACGGTGCCGGCGTAGCGGTCGGCCACCCAGCCGAGCAGCTCCAGCTCGGCGGGGCCGAAGGCGGGGATCGGCGAGACGACCCGGAGCAGGTCGCGGGCGTCGGCGGGCAGCTCCGCGGCGCGGCCGACCACCCAGCCGTCGACGCGGCGACGGCCGCCGAACGGCACCTTGACCCTGCTGCCGAGGTGGACGTCGTCGAGCAGCGCTTCAGGCACCCGGTAGGTGAACGGCCGGTCCAGGTGGAACAGCGGCACGTCGACCAGCACCTGGACGCCGGTGGTGCTTCGGTCCTTCGCCCCCGGTCCCTCCCCTGGTCGACTCGACCGTTACAGCGAGCGGGCCGCCCGGGCCAGCTCCTCGGCCCGGTCGGTCGACTCCCAGGTGAACTCCGGCTCGGTGCGGCCGAAGTGGCCGTAGGCGGCGGTCTTCCTGTAGATCGGCCGCCGCAGGTCCAGGTCGCGCAGGATCGCGGCGGGCCGCAGGTCGAAGAACTCGGGCAGGAGCTTCCCGAGCCGGTCGGGGTCGACCTGCTCGCTGCCGAAGGTCTCCACGAACACGCTGACCGGGTGGGCCACGCCGATGGCGTAGGCGACCTGGACCTCGCAGCGCTCGGCCAGGCCGGCCGCGACCACGTTCTTGGCCACCCAGCGGACCGCGTAGGCGGCCGAACGGTCCACCTTGGTGGGGTCCTTGCCGGAGAAGGCGCCGCCGCCGTGGCGGGCCATGCCGCCGTAGGTGTCGACGATGATCTTGCGGCCGGTCAGGCCGGTGTCGGCGCTGGGCCCGCCGAGCTCGAAGCGGCCGGTCGGGTTGACGAACAGCCGCAGCCCCTCGGCGGCCAGGCCCTCCGGCAGGCACGGCTCGACCACGTGCTCGCGGACGTCGGGGGTCAGCAGGGTCTCCAGATCGACGTCGGGGCCGTGCTGGGTGGAGACGACCACCGTGTCGAGCCGCACCGGGCGGCGCCCCTCGTACTCGACGGTCACCTGGGTCTTGCCGTCCGGGCGCAGGTACGGGATCAGGCCGTCGCGGCGGACCTCGGCGAGGCGGCGCGCCAGCCGGTGCGCCAGCGCGATCGGCACCGGCATCAGCTCCGGTGTCTCGTTGCAGGCGTAGCCGACCATCATGCCCTGGTCGCCCGCGCCCTGCATGTCGAGCGGGTCGGTGTCGCCGGCGCGCTCCTCGAAGGCGTGGTCGACGCCCTGGGCGATGTCCGGCGACTGCTCGTCGATCGCCACCGCCACCCCGCAGGTGGCCCCGTCGAAGCCGTACTTGGCCCGGTCGTAGCCGATCTCCAGGATGGTCCGCCTGACCACGCTGGGGATGTCGACGTAGATGGTGGTGGAGATCTCCCCCGCCACCATCACCAGGCCGGTGGTGATGAGGGTCTCGCACGCCACGCGGCCGTTCTGGTCGTCGCGCAGGATCTCGTCCAGGATCGCGTCCGAGATCTGGTCGGCGATCTTGTCCGGGTGACCCTCGGTCACCGACTCGGACGTGAACAGGTACCGGTTCGCCACGGGCATGCCTCCAAGGAGTTTCGCGCCGCCGGCAGGGGCGCGCTGGCCTCGCCGAAGGGTAGCCGGGCCGCCGACCTCCAGGCAAACGCCGCTCCTCCACCGGTCGATGGATGCCAGCAGCCGCCAGTTCATCGAGCGTCGATCTGGCCGGCCGGGCGACGCGGGCGCCGCGCTCGCGGCGCAGGCTGGTGGCCGACCCGGCGACGAGGACGAGGAGGTCGACGGATGCCGGCGGTGATCGAGGTCGACGGGCTGCGCAGGCGCTACGGCACGGTGGCGGCGGTCGACGGCATCTCCTTCCAGGTGCAGGAGCGGGAGATCTTCGGGATCGTCGGTCCCAACGGGGCCGGCAAGACCACCACGGTGGAGTGCCTGGAGGGGCTGCGGCGCCCGGACGGCGGCCGGCTGCGGGTCCTCGGGCTCGACCCGGCGCGCGACGGCCGGCGGCTGCGCCAGCGGATCGGCGCCCAGCTCCAGCAGGCCGCCCTGCCCAACCGCCTGAAGGTGTGGGAGGCGCTGGACCTGTACGCCTCGTTCTACCGGCGGGCGCGGCCGTGGCCGGAGCTGCTCGGCCAGTGGGGGCTGGCGGAGCGGCGCAACGCCGCCTTCGACAGCCTCTCCGGCGGCGAGCGGCAACGGCTGCTGGTGGCCATGGCGCTGGTCGGCGAGCCGGAGGTGGTGTTCCTGGACGAGCTGACCAGCGGCCTCGACCCGCAGGCCAGACGGGCGACCTGGGAGCTGGTGCGGGCGATCCGGGACGGCGGCACCACGGTGGTCCTGGTCACCCACCTCATGGACGAGGCGCAGCGTCTCTGCGACCGGGTCGCGGTGGTCGACCGCGGCCGCCTGGTCGCCCTCGACACGCCGCGGGCGCTGGTCCGTCGGGCCGGGGCCGCGGACCTGGACGAGGCCTTCCTGGCCCTCACCGGACGGGCCCGAGCCGCCGCATGGAACGAGGAGTGAGCCGATGCGACCGCTGTGGAAGCTGACCGCGACCGAAGTGAAGCTGTTCCTGCGCGAGCCGGCTGCGGTGTTCTTCACCTTCGCCTTCCCGCTGCTGCTGCTGTGGCTGAACGGCGGCGACCGCAACCGCCCGACGGCCGAACTCGGCGGGCTCGGCCTGATCGACGTGCTGGTCCCCGGCTACGTCGCGTTGATCCTGGCGGAGGCCGGCCTGACCTCCCTGCCCGGGCTGCTGGCCGGCTACCGGGAACGGGGCATCCTGCGACGCCTGGCCGTCACCCCGGTGTCGCCGGCGAGGCTGCTGATCGGCCAATTCCTCGCGCACCTGGCCGTCGCCACGGTCGGCGCAGCGCTGGTGGTTGGCGCCGGAGCGCTGCTGTTCGACCTGAACCCGCCACGCGCCCCGGCGGGGCTGCTCGCCGCCTACCTGCTCGGCGCCGGCGCGTTGTTCGCGATCGGTTTCGTGGTCGCGGCGCTGGTGCCGACGCCGCGCACCGCCGAGGCGGTCGGGCTGGTGCTGTTCTTCCCGATGATCTTCCTGTCCGGCGCGGTCGTACCGCGGGAGGCGCTGTCGGACGGCATGCGCCGGCTCGGCGAGGTCCTGCCGCTCACGCCGGTGGTCGGCTCCCTGCGCGCCGCCTGGACCGGCGGCGGGCCGGGTCTGCTGACGCTGGGCGTGCTGGCGGCGATAATCGTGGTCGCGACCGCCGTCGCCGCCCGCACGTTCCGATGGGAGTGACCCGCTTGCCGGCCATCGAGCGCCAGGACGGCCCCGCCGCGACCAGCACGGCCGGGCCGGCGGACAGCCAGGCCGAGAACGTCTGGGACCAGCCCGGCTGGATGCGGCTGTGGGACGGGTTGTTCTACGCCACCCTGGCGATCCCCACCGCCCTGACGCTGGCCTCGGGCGGCGGCCGGGCCGAGCAGGCGGTCACCGTCGGGCTGGCCGCCGCCTTCGCCGCCTGGTACTGGCTGATGCTGGCCGCCCACCCGGACCGGTGGAACCGACTCGGCCCGGCGCTGGTCTACCTGGCCGGCGCCGGCGTGCTGTTCCTGCTGCTGGTGCGGCGCGACGACCGCTACCTGATCCTGGTCTACAGCCTCTACCCGCAGGTGTTCGGGCTGCTGCCGGGACGCTGGGGCTACCTCGGCGCCGCCGTGGTGACCCTGCTGCCCTACGCCGACGCCGAGCGGCTCGCCGCCCTGGTCGACGAGCCTGCCGGGCTCCTGAACGTGCTCGGCATCGTGCTGCTGGCGATGCTGGTCGGGCTCTTCCTGCAGGCGATCGCCGCGCAGAGCGAGCGGCGCCGGGAGGTGATCGCCGAACTGGAGCGGGCAAGGGCCGAGAACGCCGAACTGCTGGCCAAGGTGCGGGAGGCGGCGGTGCTCGGCGAGCGCCAGCGGCTGGCCCGCGAGATCCACGACACCCTGGCGCAGGGCCTGACCGGCATCGTCACCCAGCTGGAGGCGGCCGAGGAGGCCCTGGAGCACCGCACCGACGCGGCGCGCGGCCACCTCGACGCGGCCAGGCGGCTGGCGCGCGACAGCCTCGGCGAGGCCAGGCGGTCGGTCCAGGCCCTGCGGCCGCGGCCGCTCGAGGAGGGCAGGCTGGTCGACGCGCTGGCCAGCGTGGCCGACGGCTGGACCAGGGACAGCGGCGTGGCCGCC
The DNA here is from genome assembly GCA_036004165.1 of Actinomycetota bacterium. Taxonomy (GTDB): domain Bacteria; phylum Actinomycetota; class CALGFH01; order CALGFH01; family CALGFH01; genus CALGFH01. Next base: position 3,561 of record DASYRU010000431.1, on the reverse strand, counting down.
ACCGTCACCACCGTCGGCGAGGCGCGGCCGCTTCCGTCGGAGACCGAGGTCACCCTGCTGCGGGTCGCCCAGGAGGCGCTGACCAACGCCGGCAGGCACGCGGGCGCGTCGGCGGTGGCGCTGACGCTGTCCTACACCGACGGGACCGTGTCGCTGGACGTCACCGACGACGGGGTCGGCTTCGACGCGGCCGTCCCGCGGCCGGACGGGCCGGGCGGGTTCGGCCTGACCGCGATGCGCGAGCGGGTGGCCGGGCTGCACGGCAGCCTCGACGTGGAGAGCGGCCCTGGCCAGGGCACCACCATCGTCGCCACGCTGCCGGCCGGACCGCCCGGCCCGGACGCATGATCAGGCTGCTGATCGCCGACGACCACCCGGTGGTCCGCGACGGGCTGCGCGGCATGGTCGCCGGCCAGCCCGACCTGGAGGTGGTCGGCGAGGCCGCCACCGGCACCGAGGCGCTCGCCCTGGTCCCGCGGGTGCGGCCGGACGTCGCCCTGGTCGACCTGCGCATGCCGGGGCTGGACGGGGTCGCCACCATCCGCGCGCTGCGGGAACGCCACCCGGAGGTCCGGGTGCTGGTGCTGACCACCTTCGACACGGAGAGCGACGTGGTCAGCGCCATCGAGGCCGGCGCCACCGGCTACCTGCTGAAGGACGCGCCGAGGGCGGAGCTGTTCCGCGCCATCCGGGCCGCCACCAGGGGTGAGGCGGTGCTCGCGCCGGCGGTCGCCACCCGGCTGGTCGGGCAGCTCAGGGAGCCGGCCGCGCCGGCGCTGACCGCACGGGAGCTGCAGGTGCTCGAGCTGGTCGCCACGGGCGCGACCAACCGCGTGGTCGCCGCCCGGCTGCACGTCAGCGAGGCCACCGTCAAGACCCACCTCGTCCACGCCTTCGGCAAGCTCGGGGTGAGCGACCGCACCGCCGCGGTCGCGGTCGCCCTGGAGCGCCGCCTGTTCCGGCTGGACTAGGCGCGCAGGGCCTCGACCCGGTCGAGCAGGCGGGCGGCGATGGCCGCCTTGGAGGCCCCTGGCAGCTCCTCGACGCCGTCGGCGTCGACCAGGGAGGCGTCGGCGGCGGCGGCGCCGAAGGCCGAGCGGGCCCCCTCCACGTGGTTCAGCACCACCAGGTCGAGCCGCTTGGCCTCCAGCTTCCTGCGGGCGCCGGCCAGGTGGTCGCCGGTCTCGGCCGCGAAGCCGACCAGGACCTGGCCGGGCCGCCGCCGGCGGCCCAGCTCGGCCAGCGTGTCCGGGGTCGCCTCCAGCACCAGCTCAGGGACCCCCTGCTCCTTCTTGAGCTTGCCCTCCGAGGGCCGCTTGGGCCGGAAGTCGGCCACCGCCGCGGCCATCACGATCACGTCCTGGGCGGGCGCCTCGGCCAGCACCGCGTCGTAGAGCTGCTGGGCGGTCTCGACCCGGACCAGCCGAGCTCCTGCCGGCGGGTCGACGACCGCCGCCGCGACCACGGCGGTGACCTCCGCGCCCCGGCGCAGCGCCTCGGCGACGATCGCCGCGCCCATCCGCCCGGAGGAGCGGTTGCCGAGGTAGCGGACCGGGTCGAGCGGCTCGCGGGTGCCGCCCATGCTGACCAGCAGCCGCACCCCGGCAAGGCCCCTGCCTGGCGCCAGCGCCGCGGCCACCCCGGCGACCAGGTCCTCCAGCTCGGCGAGCCGGCCGCGGCCGACGTCGCCGGAGGTGAGCGGGCCGACCGCGGGCGGCACCACCCGCACGCCGCGCCGCTCCAGCAGCTCGAGGTTGGCCCGGGTGGCCGGGTGCTGCCACATCTCGGTGTGCATCGCCGGGGCGACCACCACCGGCCCGGCGAAGGCGAGCGCGACGCTGGTGAGCAGGTCGTCGGCCAGGCCGGCGGCCAGCCGGGCCAGCGTGTGCGCGGTCGCCGGGGCGACCATCAGCACCTGGCCCCAGCGGGCCAGGGCGACATGCTCGACCGCGGCCGGGTCCTCCCACACCGAGGCGGGCACCCGGCGGCCGGTCAGGGCGCCGAAGGTCGCCCGGCTGACCATCGCCTCGCCGCCGGCGGTGAGCAGCGGCTGCACCTGCGCCCCGGCCCGCATGAGCTCCCTGGCCAGCTCGGCCGCCTTGTAGGCGGCGATCCCCCCCGACACCCCGAGCAGCACCCGGGCCCCGGCGAGCACCGCCGGCGGCGAGCCCCCGGGATCCCTTGCCGGCGGGGCCACTGTGGCTACTTGATGGACTCGGCAACCTCGGCGGGGCGCTCCCAGTTCAGCTTGTCCTCGGCCAGCTCCTGGAGCGCCACCGACAGGGCCTTGCGGTTGGGGCCGGCGTCGACCATCGGCGGCACGAACTCGCCGATGCCCTCGCCGAGCTGGGAGTAGTAGCCGTTGATCTGCCTGGCCCGCCTGGCGGCCAGGATGACCAGGGTGTACTTGGAGTCGACCCGGGCGAGCAGGTCGTCGATCCTCGGTTCGATCATGTGTGTCTTCGCTCCTTGGCGCGCGTGTGACCACCGTTGATGGTACGCCGGCGCAGCCCGTCGACGATCTCGATCACCTCGCGGGCGGCCCGCTCCAGGTCGTCGTTGACCACGGTGACGTCGAACTCGCCCTCGGCGGCCAGCTCGTCGGCCGCCTTGGCCAGCCGCCTGCGCACCTGCTGGTCGGTCTCGGTGCCGCGGCTGCGCAGCCGCCGCTCCAGCTCCTGGAGGCTGGGCGGCTTGATGAACACCATGAACGCCCCTGGGGTGGCGGCCTTGACCTGTCGGGCGCCCTGGACGTCGATCTCGACGATCACGTCGCGTCCCTCGGCGAGCGCGCGCTCCGCCGGCTCCCGCGGCGTGCCGTAGCGTTCGCCGAAGATGTCGGCCCACTCCAGGAACCCGCCCGCCTCGATCATCCGGTCAAAGGTGGCGCGGTCCACGAAGTGGTAGTGACGGCCCTCGTCCTCCTTGGGGCGGGGCCCTCTGGTGGTGGCCGAGATGGACAGCTCGAGGTCGGGGAGGGCCGCGAGCAGCCGGGCCACGATGGCCCCCTTGCCGACCCCGGACGGGCCGGCAAGGACGATCAGGTGACCGCGACGCCCCCCGGTGCCCCCGTCGCGCGTCGACACGCCAGGCCGGCGGCTACTTCTTGCCGCCGAACTCGGCCAGCAGGGCGTCCTTCTGCTTGGACCCCAGGCCCCGGACCCGGCGCGACGCGGAGATGTCCAGCTTCTCCATGATCTTGCGGGCGCGCACCTTCCCGACGCCGGGCATGCTCTCGAGCACGGCCGAGACCTTCATCTTGCCGACCGTCTCGTCGTCATCCTTGCCAAGGACGGTGGCGAGGCTGGTATTGCCGCTCTTGAGCTGGGCCTTCAGCTCCGCCCGCTTCCGGCGCGCCTCGGCAGCCTTCTCCAGGGCCTGCTGGCGCTGTTCGGGCGTCAGGGTTGGCAGTGGCATTCGTGCCTCCTCGTGACGTCGTGCCCAGAAGCGGACCGCGGTTGCGCCCCCGCCTGCTGGATCGAAGAACGCCGCGGATTCTACGCACACCTTGGGGGCTGGCTCAATCCATCCTCCCTGGTCAGAACCGTGCCTCATTCCGGA
>DASYRU010000430.1:0-2728 GCA_036004165.1 Actinomycetota bacterium | reverse complement strand
GGCGGCTGCTACACTCCGCGCGGTGCTTCCCCTTCCCGGGGACATTCGTTACGCTCCGGGTGAACATCTGTTCGGATGGAGGGGAGGCACGCTGCTCGTCGAGGACTACGCCGACAGGGTGCGGCTGGCCGCCGGCTACCTGAGCCGGCTGCTCGCCGACGGCGGAACCCGCGTCGACAACCCGGCCGACGAGCCGGTCGCCCCGGACGACCAGGGCGCGCTGGAGCTGGCCGACGACGCCGAGCTGGTGGAGTTCGGCGCCGAGCAGGCCGCCGGAGTGACCGCCGCGGCGGTCGATGGCGGCTCGGCCTGCCTGCTGAACGGCCGTAGCTTCTGGCTGGTCGCCTACCGGGCCGGGACCATCTGGCACCGCGACCGCGAGACCTTCAGGCAGGACGTCGACCCGCTGGTGCTGCGCACCCTCACCCAGACCGACGCGAAGGCCGCCTACGCCGAGGCGATGGCCGCCGCCGGTGTCCGCCGCGAGCGGGAGCTGGCCGACCTCGGCGGCGTGGTGGACGTCCTGCGCGAGCTGGCGGAGTGGGACCGGGCCAGGCGGGCGGTCGAGGCGGCCGAGCCGGGCGACCTGGTGCTGGTCGACGGCAGCCTGCACCCCGGAGCGTTCCTGCACCGCGACCTGGTCGGCCCCATCCACCAGCTCGCCCTCGACCGCGGCGTCGACCTGGTCGGCGTCACCAAGCAGTCGAAGCTCCGCTGGGGCCGCTACGCGCCCCTGGTGCTGCGGGTGCGCCGCCGGGCCGAGCGCGAGCTGGGAGCGGACCGCCGCTGGTACCTGCGGGTCACCGCCGCGGACCAGGCCGAGGACGGCTGGCGCTCCGAGGTGTACGTGGCCCGCCTGGCCAGGCGGGGGGCCTACGCCTTCCGGGTCGACGCGGTCCGCGGCCGGCGCGGCCCACAGGAGCTGTTCGCGCTGCTCGCCGGCCTCTCCGACGACCCGGCCTTCCTCGGCTACCCCTACCCGCTGGCCCGCGTCCACCAGGCCGTCTCCCTCCCCGGCCACCTGCTCGCCGACCTCCGCCGCGACCTGCGGGAGGCGTTCCTGCGCGAGGGGCTGTCCGAGGACGACGTCGACCTGGTGATGCGCGACTTCCACTTGACCTTGAACGCCTGACCACAGGGGATCCCCGCCATGCCCGACGATTCCGACTACAAGGGACGCATCTTCGGCCGCTCCGTGCTCGACGTGCGCTTCCGGGCCTTCTACGGCGAGGACCTGTTCCTCGGCGAGCTGCTGGCCGGCGACGACCGCCAGCGCGGCCGCCGCTACCTGTTCCGGGTCACCGACGTCGCCTACGGCTCGGAGTCCTCCGACGAGGGCTGGGCCGAGCGGACCGCCGGCGGGCTGATGGCGATGGACGAGGTCGGCGAGGCGACCACCCTGCGGGACTTCGAGAAGCGCCTCTACAAGGTCGCCAAGGTCGTCCCCCTCGGCTACGTCGACGGCAAGGGCTTCCACAAGCCGAAGAGCCTGCCGGCGCAGTTCGCCGAGGTGTCGGCGCCCACCGAGGCCGACCTGGCGTTCCTGCGGGAACGCATGGGCGACGTGGAGGTCGGGCGGCTGCGTTCCGGCGAGGACACCATCGACCTGCCGGTCGGCGTCCGCGGCGAGACCCTCCCCAGCCACGTCGGCGTCTTCGCCACCACCGGGATGGGCAAGTCCAACCTGATGAAGGTGCTCGCCGGGCAGCTGCTGGCCGCCGGCGGCCGCTACGCCATGCTGCTGTTCGACCCCCACGGCGAGTACCTGGAGGGCGGCGCCGCCGGCCGCCGCGGCCTCGCCCACCATCCCTGGGCGGAGCGGCGGCTGCGGGTCTACTCGCCGAGCCCCCGCGCCGGCCAGGCGAGCCTGCTGCGGCTGTCGCTGGCCGAGCTGACCCCAGACGACCTGAAGACCGCCTGGAAGTTCAGCGGCCCCCAGGGGGAGGCCCTGGAGAGCGCCTCCGCGCTGCTCGGCGACAAGGGGGTGTGGCTGACCCGCCTCGCCGACGAGGACCCGGAGGTCCTCAAGGACGCCGAGCTGGGCCGCCACGCGCTGGCCACCATCCAGGTGCTCAGCCGCCGCGCCAAGCGGATCGTGCGGCTGCCGCTGATGACCGACGACCCCAGCCAGTCGCTCACCGGCAAGGTGCTGGACGACCTGGCCGCCGGCAAGGTCGTGCTGGTCGACACGTCCGGGCTGGAGGCGGTGGAGGAGACCCTGGTGGCCTCGCTGCTGACCCGCAGCCTGCTGGACGAGCGGGCCAACCTCTACCGCACCGACCGGGAGCGCTTCGGCCAGTGGCCCCGCACGCTGGTCGCCCTCGAGGAGGCCCAGCGGGTGCTGACCCGGCTGGAGGACGCCGAGTTCAACGTCTTCCCGCGGCTGGCCAGGGAGGGACGCAAGTTCAACGTCGGCCTCTGCGCCGTCAGCCAGCAGCCCAAGCTGATCGACCCGGAGCTGCTCAGCCAGTTCAACACCTACTTCGTGCTCGGCCTGGCCGACGAGCGCGACCGCAACACCCTGCGATCCTCCTCCAAGCAGGACCTGTCGGACCTCGGCGCCGAGATCCAGACCCTGATGCCGGGCGAGGCGCTGGTCACCAACCCGGAGGCGCCGTTCGCGCTGCCGGCACGGGTGCACCTGTACGAGGAGTGGCTGGCGACCGTGCCGGCGCCGGAGGCGGCCCCCGCCCGCCCGGCCGGCGCCCTCGAGGGGTTCTTCGACTGA
>DASYRU010000429.1:0-1575 GCA_036004165.1 Actinomycetota bacterium | reverse complement strand
TGGGGCGAGGCCATGCCGCGCTGCACCGACTCGCAGGCCGCCCAGTCCTGCCGGTTGGTCCGGTCCCAGAACTCCACCGCGTAGGCCGGGTCGAAGCCCGGCCGCTCGGCCGCCCGCTGCGGGAAGTACCAGCTGCAGGTGATGTGGCAGGCGGCCGGGCCGAGCGGGGCGACCAGGTGGGTCATCAGGTAGTCGGGATGCAGGCTGAGCAGCAGGTTGGGGAACAGGTGCAGGTAGGCCACGGTGCGCAGCCGCTCCCCGTCCAGCCCGTCGATCGGCACGCCGCCGCTGCGGCCGTCCAGGGACATGGTGGCGGCGTGCTCCTTCAGATCCATGGTGCCGCCGACCCAGGCGCCGCGCGGCTGGAAGTTCTCGCCGCTGTTGGGCGGTGAGACCTGGCAGAGCTCCGGGTGGATGAGCGGGCAGTGGTAGCACTCGTGGTAGTTCTCCAGCACCACCTTCCAGTTGCAGGCCAGGTCGTACTCGTGGCTGGCCAGCGGGACCAGCCGCTCCGGCCGGTAGGGGGCGACCAGCTCCTCCAGGTCGCCGACGTGCTCGGCGAACGGCGGCGCGTCGCCGGAGCCGTTGACGAACAGGAAGCCGTGCCAGCGCTCCAGCGGCAGCTCGACCAGCCCGTGGCCGTCGGGTTCGAAGCCGGCCAGAGCGCGGAAGCCGGGCGCGACCCGCAGCGACCCTTCCAGCTCGTAGGTCCACGCGTGGTAGGGGCAGAGGATCGTCTGCCTGGTGGTCGACTCGCCGACGCCGAGCAGCTCGTGGCCGCGGTGCCTGCAGGTGTTGGCGAACGCCCGCGCCAGCCCGTCGGCCCCCCTGACCAGCAGCACACCGGCGCCGCCGACCCGCACCGCCCGCTGGGCGCCGGTCCCCGCCAGGTCGTCGTCGCGGCCGACGCAGGTCCAGGAGGCGGCGAAGAAGCGCTCCAGCTCGAAGGCGAGCACCCGCTCGGAGGTGTAGGCGGCCCGCGGCAGCATGCGGCTCTGGCCGAAGGGGCGGAGCGCGGCCTCCAGGTCGGCGGCGTCGAACGGCGGAGCGGGGGCGTCCAGCATCATGGGACCTCCGACCATTTCAACTGACTCGTCAGTCAGTATACGGCGGGAGGCTGCCCGCCGGCCAGGGCGGCCGATACACTTCCGGCCGTGGCGCGGATCAAGGCGGACGTCCGCCGCGAGGAGATCCTCAGGGCGACCTACCGTGAGGTGATCGCCCGCGGCTTCGCCAGCACCAGGGTCGGCGACGTGGCCGCCGCCCTCGGGGTCTCCTCCGGCCTGGTCTTCTACCACTTCACCTCCAAGGAGAACCTGCTTGGCGAGGCGTTCCGCTACGCCGCCGAGGAGGACCTCGAGCGGCTGGCCGCCACCGCCGCCGGTGGCGGCAGCGCGCTGCAGCGCCTTGACCGGATCCTGCGCCTGTACTCCCCCGCCGGCTCCTCCGACGCCTGGGTGCTGTGGATCGACGCGTGGAGCCAGGCCCTGCGCGATCCGGAGCTGGCCGAGGTCTCCCGCCAGCTCGACCTGCGCTGGAAGCAGACCCTCGCGGCCGTGATCCGCGAGGGGATGG
>DASYRU010000428.1:0-6648 GCA_036004165.1 Actinomycetota bacterium | reverse complement strand
AGGCGGGCCATCACCGCCATCGCGATGGCGAACTGCTCGCAGTAGCCTTCGCGGACGTCCAGCAGGAAGCGCCGCAGCTGGTTGCCGCCGGACGCCAGGTCGGGCACGTTCAGGTTGTAGGTGAACAGGTCCTCGTTGCGGAGGTAGTCCTGGATGGCGAGGGCCTTCGCGAACGGCTCCGCCTTGCCCTTGACGACCTCGTCGGCGGTGGCCTTGACGTCGGGGTCGAGGTTGCCGGGGTCCCGGTAGCGTTCCATCTCCGGGTACTGGCCGTAGTCGACCGGGCCGACCAGCTGCTCGCTGCGGATCGTCGGCACCTGCGAGACGACCTGGTAGGTGAACCCCGGGCGCAGCCGCTGGCGGACGGTGAGGTTGCGGAAGGTCTCGTTGCTCAGCACCCGGCGGCCCTCGGCGCGCACCTGGACCGGCGCGCTGGCCGCCGGCAGCCACAGGGAGTCCAGCTGCTGGATCTCGAACTCCTGGGTGACCTGGCCGGTGGGCACGTCCGCGGCCAGCTCGCCGGCGGTCTGCCCGCGGAAGCCGACCAGGTTCTGGCGCGGGTCGCCGGAGGTCACGAAGGCGGTGCCGTTGAAGCGGTCGTAGACCAGCAGCCGCCAGTACTCGCTCTGGGTGCTCTTGACCCGGAAGACCGGCACGTCCTGCTGGCTGCGCAGGCGGGTCCGCAGCGACACGAACGGGTTGAGCGCCACCCCACTGTCGGAGCCGGGCCCCTCCTTCAGGTCGAGCAGCGGCGCCTGGCCGTAGCCGGGTAGCAGCCACGGGACCGCCAGGCCGAGCAGCGCGGCGGCAAGGGCGAGCCAGCGCCCGGTCGACGCCGCCGGGCTCAGCGGCAGCCGCCAGCCGATCGCCGGCCGGCTGCGCGCACTGGACACCCAGCGTCCCCAGGTGGCCAGCCGTGCCCTGCCCTCGAACAGCAGCAGGCCGGCGGCGCCCATCAGGAACCAGGCCGTGTACCAGGCGGGGCTGCCGGCCCGGACCACGGCGGGGAACACGAACAGCCCCAGCGCGGGGACGAGGGCCAGCAGCGGCTGGCGGGCGCGGAAGGCCAGCCCGTCGGCGGCGGTGGTGACCGCCCACACCCCGGCGCAGGTGAGCAGCAGGAACTCGCGGGTCACCGCGACCGGCGCCGCCTGCTCGCTCATGCCCCTGAGGGCGACCCCGGTCGCCTGCAGCATGTCCACCAGGGTGGCCCTGGTCGGGATGACCAGCAGCACCGTGTCGGAGAACAGCAGGATGCCGGCGACCACCACGAAGCCTGCCAGCATCGCAAGCAGCGACAGCAGCTGCCCCACGCCCATGCGTCGCAGCAGCGCGGCCAGGCCGAGCGCGGAGCCGATCGTCAGCCAGGTCGCCAGCACCCAGCCGTTGCTGGCGTACAGCCGGCTGAGCGACAGCGACGCGCCGACCAGCAGGCCGGCCAGCGCTAGCGCTTGTGCGTAGTCAGGGTTGCGCGCCCCAAGGGCGCCGTCAGTCGTCGCCACGGGTCTTCCAGTGGTTGGGTGCGGGACAGCATCGCGGTCCGCCAGCCTGCCCGCTGCAGCAGGGTGGCGATCCCGGCGGCCTGGGCGTCGGCGGCGGCCACCTCGCGGGCGGCCAGGCCGAGCCAGCTGTCGGCCCGGACCAGCAGGCCGAGGGCGCCGCCGAAGCCGAGGCGGCAGCGTGCCAGCGCGGCCGCCTCGTCCGATGAGGGCACCGCCAGCACCGCCACCAGCAGCCCCTCGCCGGCCGTGCGGGTCAGCCGCTCGGCCATCGGCACCAGCGAGGGGGTCCTGGTCGGTTCGACGCTGGCGAGGAAGTCAAGCACCGCGGTCGCCTGGTCGCCGGTGCCGGGCGGCCGGACCTGCTGGCCGTCGTCGGTCACCATGGCCAGCTCGTAGCCGGAGCGGCCAAGCCGCAGCGCGATCGACGCGGCCACCGAGACGGCCCGCTCGAAGGATGCCCTGCCGCCCTGGCCGCGGTGGGCGTCGCGCCGCAGGTCAAGGGCGAGCACCGCCCGTGCCTGCCAGGGCCGCTCCTCCTGGCGGATCATCAGCTGGCCACGCTTGGCCGACGAGCGCCAATGCACCTTGCGCAGGTCGTCGCCGTCGCGGTAGTCGCGGGTGGTGTAGAACTCCTCGCCCTGGGTGAACAGGTAGCGGACCTTGGTGGCGGCCGAGCTGGCCAGCTCGCCGCCGAGCCCGGGCGGCGACAACGACTCCACCCGCGGGTGCACGATCACGTCGGAGGTGCCGGCCAGCTCCGAGGTGACCTGGGCCAGCCCGAACGGGTCGGCCAGGCGCACCTGCAGCGGCCCGATCGTGTAGCGGCCCCTGGCGGAGGCGCGCAGGTCGTAGTTGAGCGTCTCCCGGTCGCCGCCCGGGATGCCGGGCACCACGAAGCGGGCGCCCGGGCCGAGCTGATAGGGGAGCCGGTCCTCCAGCAGGAGCACGCCGGTCTCCAGCCTGGTGGGGTTCTCGATCCGGACGGTGACCGCGATGCGGTTGCCGACCGAGGTGCGCACCGGCCGCACCGAGCGGCTGGCGGCCAGCCGGTAGTTGCCCCAGTTGACCACCACCAGGGCGCCGGCGGGCAGCGCCACGGCGGCGACCGCCAGCATGTACAGCTCCGCCACCCCGGTGAGCCGGCCGGCGACGTAGAGGGCGAGCGCTGCGGCGGCGAACCCCAGCGCGCGCGGCGTGAACGCCCGCAGCACCTAGGTCTGTCCCTTGCCGCGGATCGAGCTTGGGACGGAGTCGTCGATCACGCCCAGCACTAGGCCTGTCCTTTTCCGCGGATCGGGCTTGGGACGGAGTCGTCGATCACGCCGAGCACTAGGCCTGTCCTTTTCCGCGGATCGGGATCGGGACGTACTCCACGATGTCGGCGAGGACGTCGGCGGCGGTGCGGCCGATCATCTGCGCCTCAGGGGCGGTGATCAGCCGGTGGGCGATGACGGGGGTGACCAGCTCCTTGACGTCGTCGGGGACGACGTAGTCGCGGCCGGAGGTGGCGGCTGCCGCCCTGGCCGCCCGCAGCAGCGACAGCGCGGCCCGCGGGCTCGCCCCCAGGGCCAGGTCGGCGTGGTCGCGGGTGGCGCGGACCAGGTCGACGATGTAGCGCTTGAGGGTGTCGGCCACGTGGATGGTGGTGCGGCAGCGCTCGATCATCTCGGCGACGGTCGGCGCGTCGGCCACCGGCTCCAGGTCGGCCAGCAGGGTGGCGGTGCGGCCGTGGGTCTCCAGGATCTCGATCTCCGCCTGCCTGGTCGGGTAGCCGATCGCCAGCTCCAGCATGAAGCGGTCGCGCTGCGCCTCCGGCAGCGGGTAGGTGCCCTCGTGCTCGATCGGGTTCTGGGTGGCGATGACCATGAACGGCACCCCGAGGTGGTAGGTGACGCCGTCCACCGTCACCTGCCGCTCCTCCATGGACTCCAGCAGGGCGGCCTGGGTCTTGGGGGAGGCGCGGTTGATCTCGTCGCCGAGGACGATGTTGGCGAAGATCGCCCCCGGCTTGAACTCGAAGTCACCCCGCTCCTGGTGGTAGACGCTGACGCCGGTGACGTCCGACGGCAGCAGGTCGGGGGTGAACTGGATGCGGCGGACCGAGCAGTCGATCGACCGGGCCAGCGCCTTTGCCAGCATGGTCTTGCCGACGCCGGGAACGTCCTCGATCAGCAGGTGCCCCTCGGCCAGCAGGGCGATCAGCGCCAGGCGGATCACCTCGGACTTGCCCTCGATCACCCGCTCGATGTTGACCCGGATCTTGTCGAAGGAGGCGGCGAGGTCGTCCATGCCACCCGTCTCTGGGCGCGTCGTGGCCACCCGCGCTGGCTCCTTTCCTGCGGCAGTCGGCGCATCGATTGTAGTGGTGCCCAATAAGGAAGACGTGAGAACCTTCCGAATCAGTTCTATCCTTCGCCCGTGCCAAGCGCCTCGGAGACCAGGGTCCGGCTGCTCGCCGCCGCAAGGCGGGCCTTCGCCGACCTGGGCTACGGTCCGGCGAGGGTCGAGGACATCGTCGCCAGGGCCGGCGTCGGCCACGGCACCTTCTACGCCTACTTCAAGAACAAGCGCGCCGCGCTGGCCGCGCTGATCCACGAGAACGCCGCCACCCTGGTGGAGCTGGCCGGCCAGCCGTGGCGGCCCGGTGACGTCAGGGCCAGCCTGGTCGAGGTGCTCGGCGGCCTCTCCGATCTCTACGACCGGGACGCCGACCTGATCGGACTGTGGACGGAGGCGTCGCTGCAGGACCCGGAGCTCGGCCGGGTCCTCGACGAGGTCCGCCGCCAGTTCGTCTCCCGCATCGCCCGCAACATCGAGCGGGCCGCCGCCCAGGGCCTGATCCGGCCGGTCGACCCGTGGACGGCCGCCACCGCCCTCGCCGCCATGGCCGAGCAGACCATGTTCCTGCGTGCCGTGCGCAAGGAGCCGCTGGATCGGGACCGGACGGTTGAGACCCTGGCGGACCTGTGGCTGCACGCGCTGTACCGACCCGAACCCCCCCGCAAGCCCGGCCGCGCGCGACCCTCGGCGTGATGCCCCGACCTCAGCGCCGGACGCCGCCGGTCGACCGGTGGGCCAGGCGGCGACGGCGACGCCCGCGGAGGCTGAGCCAGCCGAGCAGGGCGCCGGCGGCGGTCAGCCGCAGCCGGACCGGCCGCCGGTTGGCTACGGTGGCTGCGGCCGGGGGGTGGCCGCGGGCCGCCTCGACCAGACCGACGGTGGGGGCCGCCGCCGCCACCGGACCAAGCACCAGCTCGGCCTGGATGCTGGCCGTCAGCATCAGCAGCTGGGCCGCCAGGTTGACGAACACCAGCAGGCCGACCACGACCGCCAGCTGCCCGAACACCTCGCCGGCGTTCTGGACCGCGCGGCCGACGTAGAAGGCGCCGAACCCCTTCAGCAGCCCCCACCAGACGGCGCAGAGGATCGCCCCCGGGAGCACCTGGCGGGCCCGCAGCGCGCGGTTGGGGAGCAGCACGAAGGTGAGGGTGAACAGGGCGACGTCGACCACGAACCCCAGCGCCACGGTGAGCGCCACGCTCGACACCTTCGCCGGCGTGCCGCTGACCCCGAGCGCCCGGAAGACGACGCCGCTCGCCCGGACCAGGCCGGCGCTGGCCACCGACAGCACCAGCAGCAGGCCGACGCTGACCAGCCAGCCGAGCGCGCGGGCGCGCTGCCGCAGGAAGCTGCCGGCGCGCTCCAGGCCGAAGGCGCGGCTGAGGCCGCGCTCCAGCGCCACCACCATGCCGGTGCCGCTGTAGAGCAGCAGCAGCAGGCCGACGCCGAGGGCGGCCCTGGCGCTGTCCCTGGCGCTGGCGACGCTCTGGTCGACCAGCGTGTGCAGCTGCTCGGGAAGGTTGTCACCGGCGGCCTCCAGGATCCGGTCGCTCAGCTCCGGGTTGCCGCGGAGGACCAGCCCGAGGACGCCGACGGCGACGAACAGCAGCGGGAAGATGGAGAAGAACGCCGAGTAGGCGACGTGCACGGCCGACACCGGCCCCTCGGTCCGCTGGTAGCGGCCGAAGCCGCGCACCGCCAGGTCGAACCAGCGGGAACGCCACCGCAGCCGGTCGATCGTCTGGATTGCCCGGTTCTTGAGATTGCTGGTCGCTGCCATTCTCGTCTCCGAGGTACCGTGTCGCGTGGAAGGCAGACCTTTGCTCGTCTTGCCCATCGGCCGCCGCGGTAATCAACCAAAGTGGCCGAAGGGCCAGAGGCAGCCGGAGGGAGCGGTGACCGACCGTCGCAAGCCGGGGCGCAGCGTTGGCCGCTGCGGGGAGACCGACGTCAGGGTGTGGCAGGGCGACATCACCACCCTCGAGGTCGACGCGATCGTCAACGCCGCCAACAACCAGGGCTGGCTGGGTGCCGGCGTGGCCGGGGCGATCCGCCGGGCGGCCGGCGGGGAGGTCGAGCGGGAGGCGGTCGCGCAGGGCCCATGGCCGGTGGGGGAGGCGGTTCGGACCGGTCCCGGCCGGCTCGGCGGCCGCGGCGTCAAGGCGATCCTGCACGCGGCGGCCATGGCGCCCGGCCGGCCGGCCAGCGCCGAGACGGTCGCCGGCGCGACCGCGGCCGCGCTGGGGCTGGCGGCCGCCGAGGGCCTCGCCAGCGTCGCCCTGCCTGCCCTCGGCACCGGCGTCGGCGGCGTCGAGCAGGGGGCCGCTGCCGCCGCCATGGCCGCGGCGGTCCGCGAGCACTGCGCCCGGCAGACCACCGTCCGCACGGTGGTGTTCGCCCTCTACGACCGGGCGGCGATGGAGCGGTTCGGCGGCGCGCTGCAACGGGAGCTGGTGGCCGAGCGGTGAGCACCGAGGTCGAGCCACCGGCCGCCCAGGTCGACCAGGCCTATCTGGCCGCCCTGCACGAGACCGCCCTGGGACTGTCCGAGCAGGTGGGCCCGGGCGGCCTGCTGGAGCGGATCGTCACCTGGGCGGGCCAGGTGGTCGGCACCCCCCACGGCTACATCTGCCTGATCGAGCCCGGCGGCAGGGAGATGGTGCTGCGGGTGGGCACCGGCAACTACGCCGACATGGTCGGCCTGCGCATCCTGGAGGGGGAGGGGCTCTCCGGCGAGGTCTGGGAGACGGGCGCCCCGCTGGCGATCCCCGACTACGGCCGCTGGGAGGGGCGGGTGCGGCACGTC
>DASYRU010000427.1:5000-10717 GCA_036004165.1 Actinomycetota bacterium | reverse complement strand
GCGGCCTCCCTCGGCGGGATCGCGTTCGCCGTCGCCATCCCCGGCAGCGTCGGCGGCGGCGTGCGCATGAACGCCGGCGCCCACGGCACCGAGCTCGCCGACCGCCTGGTCTGGGCCGACGTGCTCCAGCTCACCGACCCGGAGGGGTCCGGGGAACCCCACGACGGCCCAGCCGGTAGGCGGTCCGGACCAGTACCGCCCACCGGAGCCGGGGAACCCCACGACGGCCCAGCCGGTAGGCGGTCCGGTCCAGTACCGCCGACTGGGGCCGGGGAACCCCACGACGGCCCAGCCGGTAGGCGGTCCGGTCCAGTACCGCCCACTGGGGCCGGGGAACACCGGGGGGGTGCCCCGGTCGATCGGGCCCTGGTCGGCCGGGCTGGGCAGGTCGCGGCGACGCCGCCCGCCGGGCCGGTGCGGCTGAAACCGGACCAGCTCGGCTTCGGCTACCGGCGCTCGGCGCTGCCGCCAGGGGCGGTGGTGACCGCGGCCCGGTTCGCGCTGGCACCGGCGCAGGAGGCCGCCGTCCGGGCCGAGATCGACGAGGCGCGCCGCTGGCGGCGGGGCTGGCCGGCGCGGCGGCCAGCACGCTGGCCACCGCCCTCGCCGCGGCCGTCGCCGGCCGCCAGGCCGACCTCGCCCTGCAGCCGGTCGAGCTGGCGCTGCGGGTCGGCCTGCTGCTCGGCGCCCCCTGCGTGGGGGCGGTGCTGGCCGCCCTGGTGGTGCCCCGCGGCGGCGGCCGCTGGGCGGTGATCGCGGTCGGCCTCGGGGTGCCGCTCGGGCCGCTGCTGGTGCTACGGCTGGACAGGGTGCGGGAGTTCGGGCTGGCCCCCTCCCTGCTCACCGCCGGGGTGATGGTCGCCTGGGGCGTGGTCGGCGCCGCCCTGGCCGCCGGCTGGTGGGCCAGACCGGGCCGCGGGGTCCAGCGCACCGACCTCCCACCACCGCTCGCCTCCGACCACGCCGAGCCGACCGGCGACCGCGGACCGTCGGGCGAGCCGGCCTGACCTGGGGACTCGGATGGCCTGGAGGAACGACGAGCTGGCGCGGCTGTTCAAGGAGATGTCCGAGCTGCTGCTGCTCCGCGGCGAGACCGGCTTCCGGGTCCGTGCCTACGACCGGGGCGCCCGCGCCCTCTCCGGCCACGGCGCCGACCTGACCGCGCTCTCCGAGCGCGAGCTGGCCGCCATCCCCGGGGTCGGCAAGGCGATCGCCGCCAAGGTCCGCGAGTACCTGGACACCGGCCGCGTCGCCAAGCTGGAGGAGCTGCGCGCCGAGGTCCCGGTCGAGCTGCGGGCGCTGCTGCGTGTGCCTGGCCTCGGGCCCAGCAAGGCGCGGCAGGTGCACCAGGCCCTCGGGGTCGGGTCGCCCGAGGAGCTGGCCGCGGCCGTCGCCGCCGGCAGGGTCGCCGGCCTGCCGGGGATGGGCGCCCGCACCGAGGCGAACCTGCGCCGTGCGCTGGAGCGGATGCAGGGAGGGCTGGAGGGCATTCCCCTGGCGGTCGCCCTGCCCCTGGCGGAGGCGCTGCGCGACCAGCTCGCCGGCGTCGCCGGGGTGACGCGGGTCGAGGTCGCCGGCTCCCTGCGCCGCATGAAGGCGGCCGTCCACGACATCGACCTGCTGGCCGCCGGCGCCGACCCGGCCGCCGTCACCCGCGCCTTCGCCGAGCTGCCCCAGGTCGCCGAGGTGGCCGCGCTGGGCGACACCAAGACATCGATCCGGACCACCGACGGCCACCAGGTCGACCTGCGGGTGGTCCGTCCCGAGGTGTGGGGCGCGGCCCTGCAGTATTTCACCGGCTCGGCCGCCCACAACGTCCGGGTCAGGGAGCTGGCTGTCAAGGCCGGCCTGAAGCTCTCCGAGTACGGCCTGTTCGAGCGCGCCGGGGAGCTGGTGGTGGCCGAGGAGGAGGCGGTCGTCTACCGCCGCCTCGGGCTGGAGTGGGTGCCCCCGGTGCTGCGCGAGGACCGCGGCGAGGTCGAAGCCGCCCGCCAAGGGCGGCTGCCGGCGCTGGTCGCCGAGGCCGACGTCCGCGGCGACCTGCACTGCCACACCAACCTGTCGCCCGACGGCACCGCGCCCCTGGAGGTGATGGTCGACGCCGCCAGGGCGCGCGGCTACCGGTTCCTGGCCGTCACCGACCATGCCGAACGGCTCACGCTCGGCGGGGCCAGCCGCTCGGAGCTGCTTGC
Organism: Actinomycetota bacterium; assembly: GCA_036004165.1. Lineage (GTDB taxonomy): Bacteria > Actinomycetota > CALGFH01 > CALGFH01 > CALGFH01 > CALGFH01. Next base: position 8,525 of record DASYRU010000427.1, on the reverse strand, counting down.
CCAGCGGGCCTACCTGCGCGAGCTGGAGCGCCGCCTCGGCGACATCCGGCTGCTCCACGGCGCCGAGCTGAACATCGGCGTCGACGGCTCGCTCGACTACGACGACGACTTCCTCGACGGCTTCGACGTGCTGGTCGCCAGCGTGCACGAACGGCTGGACCAGCCGAGGGAGGAGCTCACCGCCCGCCTGGTGCGGGCCTGCGAGCACCCGGCGGTCAACGTCGTCGGCCACCCGACCGGTCGCCGTATCGGCAGCCGCGCGGCCAGCGATGTCGACCTGGAGGCCCTGTTCCGTGCGGCCGCCAGGACCGGCACCGCCCTCGAGGTGAACGGCTCTCCGCACCGCCTCGACCTGGGCGACGAGCAGATCCGGCTGGCCCACCGCTTCGGGGTGCTGCTGTCCTTCGGCTCCGACAGCCACGGGCCGGGGCACCTGGCCAACATGCGCTTCGCGGTGGCCACCGCCGGTCGGGGCTGGACCACCCCCGACCGGGTCGTCAACGCCCTCCCCGACGCCGAGTTCGCCCGCTTCCTGGCCAAGGGCCGCAGCCGGCCATGACCCCCGCCGCCCTGCCGCCGGGGGCGCAGGAGCCGCTGCCGACCGCCTTCTACCTGCGGCCGGTCCTTGAGGTCGCCCGCGACCTGCTCGGTCGCCTGCTGGTCCACGATGCACCGGAGGGAACCAGCGCCGTCCGGATCGTGGAGACCGAGGCCTACGACGGCGACGGCCTCGACCCGGCCAGCCACGCCTACCGCGGCCGGACCGCCCGCAACGCGGTCATGTTCGGCCCCCCTGGGCACCTCTACGTCTACTTCACCTACGGGATGCACTGGTGCGCCAACGTGGTCTGCGCCCCTGCAGGGGTCGCCCAGGCGGTGCTGCTGCGGGCCGGCGAGCCGGTCGTCGGCGCGGCGCTGATGGCCGCCAGGCGCCCGGCCAGCCGCGCCCGCGACCTGGCGAGAGGGCCGGCCCGCCTGTGCCAGGCGCTCGGGCTGGCCGGCTGGGCCGACGGCGCCGACCTGCGCGCCGGGCCGGTGCTCCTCGCGGCCGGCTGGCCGGTGCCAGACGACCGGGTCGCCTGGACCGGCCGGGTCGGCGTCAGCGCCGGCGCCGACCGGCCCTGGCGGGCCCTGGTCGCCGGCGACCCCCACGTCTCCCCTGGCCGGCCCGGCCCCGCCGCCGGCCGGCCCCGCTCCGGCGCGTGACCCGCCGCCGGCCCTGCCGGCGCCCGCCGTGCCGGCGCCCGCCGTGCCGGCGCCCGTCCATGCAACGGTGGCAGCGCCGCCGACCAGCCGGACCAGCCGGCCCTCAGCCGCCGCTGGTCGGGCCGCTGGTCGGGCCGCTGGTCGGGCCGCTGGTGCCGGGCGCGGGGGCCGGCGGCTGGCAGTCCGGTGGGTTGACCCACAGGCGCACCGGACGGCCGTTCGGCGTCTGCGCGCCTGGCGCCGGACCGGACCGCCATACCCAGCCCGGCCGGTCCGCCGCCCGCGCCGCGTCGCTGTCGCAGCCGGCGACCACCACGGCGCCGAGCCCGGCCTGCCCGAGCAGCTGCCTGGCGGCCGCCTCCGGCCGGCCGAGCACCTCGGGGACCAGCGCCACCCCAAGGCCGCCGAACCCCAGCCGGTCGACGGCGACGGTCAGCTCCACCGGCGTCCCCGCCCCCCGCGCCGTCCCGCCAGCGGGCGACTGGGCCAGCACCGTGCCCGGCCGCAGCCGCCCGTCGACCCGCAGCCGTTGGACGACCGCCAGGCCGGCATGGTCCAGCCAGGCGGCCGCCTGCCCGACCGGGAGGCCGACCATCGCCGGGACGACGCCGGGCAGCGGCCCGTCCGGTTCCAGGCAGGTCCGCTTGGGCGCGCCGGCCGCGAGGTAGGCGACCCGCGCGACCCGGACCGCCGGGGTGAACCGGTTGGGCAGGCAGTCCCGCCCGACGTCGACCACCACCTCGACCACCCGGTCGTCTGGCCTGGGGAAGCCGCCCGCCGGCCGCCCGGCGAGGGCGGCGCGCATGAAGCCGGACCAGATGGCGGCCGGCCAGGTGCCGCCGACCACCGGCGCGGCCGTCCTCGGCGGCAGCATCGGCACCTGGCCCTGCGGATAGCCGACCCAGACGGCCGCCGCCAGCGCCGGCGTGAAGCCGACGAACCAGGCGTCGGCGTGGTCCTGGGTGGTGCCGGTCTTGCCGGCGGCCGGCCGGCCGATGCGCGCGTGCACCCCGGTGCCGTGCTCGACCACCTCCCGCAGCACGTCGGTGGCGACCGCGGCCACGCCGGGACGCATTGCCTGCCTGACCGCTGGCCTGGCCTGGAACAGCACCCGCCCGGCGGCGTCGTTGATCCGCGCCACCCCGAACGGGGCGGCGGCGCGGCCGCCGGCGGCCAGGGTCGCGTAGGCGGCCGCCATCTCCAGCGGCGTCACCCCGCCGGTGCCGAGCACGGCGCTCGGCACCGCCGCCTGCCGGCTGCGCACGCCCAAGCGGGCGGCCGCGCCGACCACCTGCTTCGCCCCACGGTCGGGGTCGCCACCGCCGAGCCGCAGCAGCAGCCCGGCATAGACGGTGTTGATCGACAGCGCGGTGGCCGAGCGCAGCGTCGCCTGGCCGAAGCCCTTCCCCTCGTAGTTCCGCACCGACCAGGCACGCTCGGCCGGCCCCCGCCGCGGTACCACCACCCGGTCGGGCGCCGGGAACACCGCCTCCGGCGGGACGCCGCGCTCCAGGGCAGCGACCAGCGCGAACGTCTTGAACGCCGAGCCGGCAGGCCGGCCGGTCCCACCGGCGCCGGTGGCCAGGTTGACTCTGCCGAAGCGGGCGTCGCCGAGCCAGTCGCGCCCTCCCACCATCGCCCGCACCGCGCCGCTGCCCGGCTCGACCGCCACCAGGGCACCGTAGGGATCCCCGGGGCGCCGGCCGGCGACCCCCGCCACCGCCCGCTCGGCGGCCGCCTGGGCCGGCAGGTCGACGGTGGTGGCGATCCGCAGCCCGCCGGTGAACACGCTGGCCGTCCGGGTCTGCCTGGTGGAGCCGAGCGCGTCGAAGCGGTGGTCGGCCGGGTCGAGCAGCTGGTCGAGGACCCAGTCGACGAACCAGGGGGCCCGCGCGGCCGACCCGGTCCGGTCCGGGGAGCGGCCCGGCCGCAGCCCGAGCGGCGCCCCGGCCGCCCTGGCCCCGGCGGCCGGCGACAGGTGGCCGTGCCGCTGCATGCGGGCCAGCACCTGCGCCCGCCTGGCCCTGGCGGCGGCCGGGTGGTCGAACGGGCTGGAGGCCGCAGGCGCCCGCACCAGGCCGGCCAGCAGCGCCGCCTGCGGCAGCGTGAGCTGCTGCGCGGAGGTCGAGAAATAGGTCTTGGCGGCCGCCTCGACCCCGTAGGCGCCCTCCCCGAAGTAGACGGTGTTGAGGTAGGCCTCGAGGATCGCCTGCTTGGAGTTGCGGTGTTCCAGCCCGACGGCATGGGCGGCCTCTGCCAGCTTGCGCCGCAGGGTCCGTTCGCCGGAGACGTAGGTGTTCTTGACGTACTGCTGGGTGA
>DASYRU010000426.1:0-4238 GCA_036004165.1 Actinomycetota bacterium | reverse complement strand
GACGAGGAGGCGGGGTGGCGGCCGGCCGAGGCGCCGAGAGCCGTGCCGGTCGACCTCGATCTGGTGCGCCGCTCGTGGCCGCTGGTGATCGAGCGGGTGCAGGCCGCCAGCCGGGTCACCGCCAGCTTCCTCGGCCACGGCCGCCCGGTCGCGCTCGAGGGCCGCAACGTGGTGGTCGAGCTCCCGCTCGACAAGCGCTTCGAGGCGGAGGCGCTCACCAAGGACGGCCGCAACCGTCAGGTCAACGCCGTGCTCGAGGCGATGCTCGGCGGCGGCCTCGAGATCCGGGTGGTGGTGGGCGAGACGGCCGGCCCGCCGGAGCCGCAGTCCCAGCCGCCGGCCGACGCCGGCCCGGCGGAGCCGCCGCCGGCCAGCGAGTTCGAGGTCGATCCCGACAACGACGAGGGCCGACCGATGGGTGCCGATGCCGACGCCAGGGCGGTGGCAGACTTGGTCGGGCGGGAGCTCGGCGGGCAGGTGATCGAGGAGCGGCCGAACCAGGCGGCCGGCCGGCGCGGTGCCGGGTCACGGTCAAGGGGCCGTGCGACCGGCGGCCGCCGGTCCGGGTCCTGAGCGCCTGACGGGAAGCAAGGAAAGGGGCGGACGCTGTGGGCATGCCGCGTGGTGGCTTCAACCCCAACCAGATGATGAAGCAGCTGCAGAAGATGCAGCGCCAGATGGAGGAGGCACAGGCCCAGCTCGCCGAGGAGGTGGTCGAGGCGACCGCCGGCGGCGGCGTGGTGACCGCCAGGGTCAAGGGCGACCAGACCGTCGAGTCGGTCTCGATCGACCCGGAAGCCCTTGACCCCGACGACGTGGAGATGCTCGGCGACCTGGTCACCGCCGCCGTCAACGAGGGCCTGCGCAAGGCCAAGGACCTGGCCGCCGAGCGCATGGGCGGCATCACCCAGGGCATGGGGCTGCCACCCGGCCTGGGGCTGTAGCGGTGTACGAGGGCCCCGTCCAGGACCTGATCGACGAGCTCGGGCGCCTGCCCGGGATCGGGCCGAAGAGCGCCCAGCGGATCGCGTTCCACCTGCTCAAGGTGGAACCGGCCGACGCGGAGCGGCTGGCGACGGCGATCCAGGAGGTCAAGGCCAAGGTCCACTTCTGCCGGGTCTGCTGGAACGTGGCCGAGGGCGACCTCTGCCGCATCTGCAGGGACCCACGGCGCGACCCGAGCCTGGTCTGCGTGGTCGAGGAGCCACGCGACCTGGTGGCGATCGAGCGCACCCAGGAGTTCCGCGGCCGCTACCACGTGCTCGGCGGGGCGATCAGCCCGATCGAGGGGATCGGGCCCGACGACCTGCGGACCAGGGAGCTGCTTGCCCGCCTCGAGCCGGACGCGGTCCGCGAGGTGATCCTGGCCACCAACCCGAACATCGAGGGCGAGGCCACCGCCATGTACCTGGCCCGTCTGCTCGGCCCGCTGGGCGTCAAGGTGACCCGGATCGCCAGCGGCCTGCCGGTCGGCGGCGACCTCGACTACGCCGACGAGATCACCCTCGGCCGCGCCTTCGCCGGCCGCCGCGAGATGGCCGTCTAGCCGCCGGCCGGCGGCGGCTTGGTAGGCTGGACCCGCCCGCCTGCAGCCCGCCGCCCAAGGGAACGCCCATGGCCCTGGTCGTCCAGAAGTACGGCGGCACCTCGGTCGGGGACGCGTCGCGGATCCGGCGTGTCGCCGAGCGCGTGGTCGCCTCCAGACACGCCGGCAACGAGGTCGTGGTGGTGGTCTCCGCCATGGGCGACACCACCGACGACCTGGTCGCGCTGGCGCGGCGGGTCTCGCCAGACCCGCCGCCGCGCGAGATGGACATGCTGCTCACCGCCGGCGAGCGCATCTCCATGGCGCTGCTCGCCATGGCCATCGCCGACCTCGGGGTGACGGCCAAGTCGTTCACCGGCTCCCAGGCGGGCATCATCACCGACAACCTGCACGGCAAGGCGCGCATCCTGGACGTGCGGGCCGGGCGGATCAGCGAGGCGCTGGCCGCCGGCAACGTGGTGATCGTCGCCGGCTTCCAGGGGGTCTCCACCGACAGGGACGTGACCACCCTCGGCCGGGGCGGGTCGGACACCACCGCGGTGGCGCTGGCCGCCGCGCTGGGGGCGGGCGTCTGCGAGATCTACACCGACGTGGACGGCGTCTACACCGCCGACCCGCGGGTGGCCAGCGCGGCCCGCAAGCTGCACATGGTCTCCTACGAGGAGATGCTGGAGATGGCGGCCAGTGGGGCCAAGGTGCTGATGCTCCGCTGCGTCGAGTACGCCCGCCGGACCGGCATGATCCTGCATGTCCGCTCGAGCTTCACCGACGCCCCGGGCACCTGGGTGCGCGAGGAGGACGAACGCATGGAGAAGGCGATCGTCTCCGGGGTCCCTCATGACACCTCGGAGGCCAAGGTCACCCTGGTCCGGGTGCCCGACAAGCCGGGCATCGCCGCCCGCGTGATGCGCGGCATCGCCGACCGGGGCGTGAACGTGGACATGATCGTCCAGAACGTCTCCCACGGCGGCACCACCGACATCTCCTTCACGGTGCCGAAGACCGACCTGGACGGCGCCATGGCCGTGCTGGGTGGGCTGAAGGAGGAGGTCGGCGCGGCCGAGGTGGTGGCGGACTCCGACATCGCCAAGGTGTCGCTGGTCGGCGCCGGGATGAAGTCCAGCCCCGGGGTGGCCGCGGCGATGTTCGAGGCGCTCGCCGAGGCCGGGGTCAACATCGAGATGATCTCGACCTCGACGATCCGCATCTCCTGCGTGATCCGCTCCGCGGACGTGGGCGTGGCCGTGCGGGCCATCCACGACCGCTTCCACCTCTCCGAGGAGGCCGAGTTCCGCCACGAGCATCCGGATGGCACCGCCGAGATCCCGGTGGTGCGCTGATGCCGGAGGGGTCCGGGGAACCCCGGAGGGGTGCCCCGGTCAATCGGCTCCCCACGACGGTCGTCGTGGGGGCGACCGGCGCGGTCGGGGAGGAGCTGCGCGGGCTGCTCGCCGAGCGCGAGCTGCCCGTCGGCGAGGTGCGGCTGGTCGCCTCGGCCCGCTCCGCCGGCCGCCGGCTGCCCTTCCGCGGCGAGGAGGTGGAGGTCCTGCCGCTCACCCCGGAGGTGTTCGAGGGTGCGGGGCTGGCGTTCTTCTCGGCCGGCGGCGGCATCTCGCGCGAGTGGGCGCCGCTGGCGGCCGGCCGCGGCGCCGTGGTGGTCGACAACTCGAGCGCCTGGCGGATGCACCCGGAGGTGCCGCTGGTCGACGCCGACGTCAACCCCGAGGCCGCCGTCCGCCACCCGCTCGGGATCGTCGCCAACCCCAACTGCACCACCCTGGCCATGACCCCGGTGCTGGCGGTGCTCCGCGACCTGTTCGGGCTGCGGGCCATCACCCCGACCTCCTTCCAGGCGGCCGGAGGGGCCGGGCAGCGCGGCATGGACGAGCTGCTCGAGCAGGCGGCCAAACTCGCCGGCGACCGTGAGCTGCTGCGCCGCGGCGGCCGGCCGGAGGCGCTCCCCAAGGGCCAGGTGTTCCCGCGGCCGCTGGCCTTCAACGTGGTCCCCCAGTGCATGGGCTTCGACGAGACCGGCTACACGGTGGAGGAGCTGAAGCTTCGGAACGAGCCGCGCAAGATCCTCGGCCTGCCCCAGCTCGCCAGCCATCCGACCTGCGTGCGGGTGCCGGTGATGGTCGGCCACGCGGTGTCGGTCCGTGCCGTCTGCGACCGCCCGGTCGACCTGGCCGCCTTCCGCGCCGGCTGCGAGGCGGCGCCGGGGGTGACCGTGCTCGACGACCCGGCGGCCGGGCGCTACCCGACCCCGCTCGAGTCCGCCGGCAGCGACGGCGTGTTCGTCGGCCGCATCCGCGCCGACCTGGAGGACCCGAACGCGGTGCTGTTCTGGTCGGTGGCCGACAACCTCCGCAAGGGGGCCGCCCTCAACGCCGTCCAGATCGCCGAGGTCCTGCTGGGATCAGGTCCGCGGTAGACCTTGTGCGCGCGGGCGTCGATCCCGCGGTACCCGCTGCCGGCGGGGCCATTGTCAGTAGTAGTCGGGGCTCCAGGGCCGCGGCCCGGCGTGCATCGCCTGCAGGAACTCGATGTCGGCGGGACCAAGCCCGCGGACCAGGCCGAGCACGGCCAGGTCGCTCGGGTCCAGGTAGCCGGCGAACAGGGCGGCCAGCCCGGCGGCGTTGGTGCGCGCCTCCGCCTCGTCCCCGACCCGGACCGCCTTGCCTTCGCCGCCGTC
>DASYRU010000425.1:0-2235 GCA_036004165.1 Actinomycetota bacterium | reverse complement strand
CGAGGGCGCGCCCAAGGCCTACGCCGCCGAGGTCGGCGAGCAGGACGCGGTCAACGCGGTGGTCCGCTCGGCCGCCCGCACGCCGGTGCTGCTCAGCGGTGGCGAGCGGGGCGGCGACGAGGAGGTCCTCGACAAGGCGCGCATGGCGATGGAGGCCGGAGCGCTCGGGGTCATCTTCGGCCGCAACGTCTGGCAGCGGCGCCACGACGAGTCGCTGCGCTTCGTCGACCGGCTGCGCGAGCTGCTTTCCAAGTACCCGTCCTGACATGGGCGGGGCGGCGGTGGCCGTCTGGATGGCGGTCGGGATCGCCGCGATCTCCACCGCGCCGATCCTGGTCCGGGCCGCCGCCCTGCCGGCGCTCGCGCTCGCCTTCTGGCGCTGCCTGGCCGGCGCGCTGCTGCTGGCCCCGTTCGCGCTGCGCGGGTCCAGCGTCCGGCTGGAGCGGCCCGAGCGGGCGCTGCTGCTGGGCGCCGGGGCGTTCCTGGCGGTGCACTTCGCGCTGTTCAACGCCTCCCTGTCGTTCACCTCGGTGGCGTCCTCGGCGACGCTGGTCAGCTGTGCGCCGCTGTTCGTCGGGCTGGGCGCCCGCCTGCTCGGGGAGCCGCCGACCCGCCGGGCCTGGCTCGGCATCGCCCTGGCGATCGCCGGCGCGGTGCTCATCGGGCTCGGCGACGTCGGCGGCGGGCCGGCTGGCGACGCCCGCGCTCCGGTGCTCGGCGACCTGCTGGCCTTCGCCGGCGCCGCCGCCATGGCCGGCTACCTGCTGCTGGGCCGGGCCGCGCGCCGCCGGCTGCCGGTCTCGACCTACGCCGCCTCCGTGTACGGGGTGGCCGCGGCCATGCTGCTGCCGGCCTGCCTGCTCACCGGGGCCCAGCTCGGCAGCTACCCTGCCGGGTCCTGGCTGGCCCTGGCCGCCATCGTCGCCGGTCCCCAGCTGCTCGGGCACACCGTCTTCAACGGCCTGCTGGCCAGCGTCAGCGCTTCGGTGGTGGCGGTGGCCATCCTGACGGAGCCGGTCGGCGCCACCGCGCTTGCGTGGCTGCTGTTCGGTGAGCTGCCGGCGGCCACCTTCTGGGTCGGTGCGCCCCTGGTCCTGGCGGGCGTCTGGCTGGCCGCGACCCGGCAGGGCGCTGCGGTGGGGACGCCTGCGGTCGCTTCGTAGCCGCCCGATGTAGGCTGCCAACGGGGAGTCCACCAGCCGAGAAAGCGAGCCGAACCATGCCGGGAACCATCCTCGTCGGCAGCCAATGGGGGGACGAGGGCAAGGGCAAGGCCACCGACCTGCTGGCCGACCGGATGGACGTGGTCGTCCGCTACCAGGGCGGCAACAACGCCGGCCACACGGTGGTGGTCGGGGGCCGCACCTGGAAGCTGCACCTGGCCCCGAGCGGCATCCTCTACCCGCACGTCACCCCGGTGATCGGCGCCGGGATGGTGGTCGACCCCGGCTTCCTGCTGGCGGAGCTGGCCGCCCTCGAGGCGCAGGGCATCGCCACCGGCAAGCTGCTGCTGTCGGCCAACGCCCACCTGATCATGCCGTGGCACAAGGAGCGGGACAAGCTCACCGAGCGCTGGCTCGGTCAGAACCGGATCGGCACCACCGGCCGGGGCATCGGGCCGGCCTACGGCGACAAGGTGGCCCGCCTCGGCATCCGGGTCCAGGACCTGCTCGACCCGGGGATCCTCGCCAAGAAGGTCGACGCCGTGCTCCGCGAGCGCAACCCACTGCTGGCCAAGGTCTACAACCGGCTGCCGATCGAGGCCGAGGCGGTGGTGGAGGAGTACACCACCTACGCCGAGGCGCTGCGGCCCCGGATCGCCGACACCTCCCTGTTCGTCTGGAACGCGCTCCGCGAGGGCAAGCAGGTGCTGTTCGAGGGCGCGCAGGCCACGCTGCTCGACGTCGACCACGGCACCTACCCGTTCGTGACCTCCTCCTCGCCGGTGGCCGGCGGGGCCCTTGCGGGGACCGGGGTCGGGCCCCGCTGGATCGAGCGGGTGATCGGCATCACCAAGGCCTACACCACCAGGGTCGGCGCCGGCCCGTTCCCGACCGAGCTGGAGGGGGAAACCGGCGAGACCCTGCGTGCCGCCGGTGCGGAGTACGGCACCACCACCGGCCGCCCGCGCCGCTGCGGCTGGCTCGACACCGTCGCGCTGCGCTACGCGGCCAGGCTCAACGGCTTCACCGAGACCTTCGTCTCCAAGCTGGACGTGCTCTCCGCCGTCGAGCG
>DASYRU010000424.1:0-5207 GCA_036004165.1 Actinomycetota bacterium | reverse complement strand
GCGACCACCCCGCCCACCGCCACCCCGACCAGCCCCGCCTCGACCCCCCGCCCGAACCGCGCATAGAACGTGAGCCCCGAGCGCACCCCGACGGAGACCGGCACCGTCGTCTGCTGGTACAGCCCGGTCTGCTGCCTGGCGACCCCGTCAACCCCGACCACCGCGCTGATCCCGGTGACCGCCGCGTGGACCACCGTGCGCCCCTCCTCGACCGCGCGGAGCTGGCTGGTGGCCAGGTGCTGGCGGGACCCCGGCCCGTCCCCGAAGGAGGCGTTGTTGGTCATCACCAGCAGCAGGCCGGCGCCGTCGCGGGTCAGCTGGCGGGCGTCCTCCTGGTAGGCGGACTCCCAGCAGATCACGGTCCCGACCCGGACGCCGTCCACCAGCAGCGGCTCCAGGGTCCGGCCGGGCGCCTTGTCGTAGGGGACGCCCTGGCGGGTGGCCGGGACCAGCCGGCCGAGCAGCCCACCCCACGGCACGAACTCGCCGAACGGGACCAGCCGCCGTTTGCGGTAGCGGTCGGCGAGCTGGCCGCCGGGGGTGAACAGCAGCGCCTCGGTGGCCCGGTGGGTGGGGTCGACCAGGGTGGTGGCGCCCAGCAGGATCGGCGCCTGGATGGTCTCGGCCGCCCGCGCGACCCGCGCCAGCCGGTCGGGGTTGCGCAGCGGGTCCGCGTCGGCGGCCCCTTCGCCCCAGACGACCAGGTCGGGCCTTGGGCCGCCCGCCCCCGCACCGAGCTCCTCGGTGAGGCGCACGTGGTTGGCGAACACCGCCTCGGTGCTCTGCCCGAGGTCGAGGCCGTGCCCGCCGCGCAGGCCGGCCTGGACGACCACCAGGTCGAGGGTGGGCCCGGCCGCGGGCGGGGCCGCCGGCGCCAGCAGCCCCGCGGCGACCAGCCCGGCGGCCAGCGCCGGCCAGCCCGCGACGGCCGCCAGCCGCCGCCACCGCCAGGGCCGCCGCACGGCGGCTGCGGGCAGGGCGCGCAGCCAGCAGGCGACCACCAGGTTGACGGCGACCAGCACGGCGGCGAGGCCGTAGCCGCCGAGCACCCGGGCCAGCGGCAGCAGCGGGCCGCCGCCGTGCTGGCTGAGGGCGAGCAGCCCCCAGGGGAAGCCGCCGAGCGGCTGATGGGCCCTGAGCAGCTCGATCGCCGCCCAGCAGGCCGGCAGGACCAGCAGCCGCCAGCCGCCAAGGCGCCTGGTCGCGGGGACCAGCGCGAAGAACGCGGCCACGAACAGCGCCTCGAACGCGCTGAGCGCGCCCCAGGCGAGCCAGGCGACCGCGCCGGTCCACGACAGGAACTCGGCGATCCACAGCAGGTGCAGGCCGAAGAAGGTCAGGCCGGCCAGGTAGCCGAACGCCCCGGCCTGCCGCGGCCGCGCCGTCTCGACGGCGAGCAGCAGCGGGACCAGGGCGATCAGGGCGAGCGGCCCGATGTCCGGGCCGGGAAAGGCGGCGGCCAGCAGGGCGCCGGTGGCCACCGCGGCGGCCAGCCGCAGGGCGGCCAACCGCCGCCCCCCCGGCGGCCCGCCAGGTGCCTCGTGCACCGCGCGGGCGCCTCCTATGCGCAGTCGCGGCACAGCTGGCGCCGGCGGTCGGCGAGCTGGCTGCGGTGCTTCACCAGGAAGCAGTTCTTGCAGACGAACTCGTTGTGCTGCACGGGCAGCACCTTGGTGGTGAGTGACTCACGGGCGTCGTCGCGGTTGAGCGTGAGCAGCGACTCGTCCTCGTCCTCGTCGTCGGTGACGGCGGGCCGGTCGGCCTTCTTGGCGATCAGCTCCTCGAGGGAGGCCTCGACCTGGCCCTCCTCCTCTTCCTCTGCTTCTGCCACAGTGATGCATCTCCTTGTCGATTCGTGCGTGGCGTCCACCCGCTAACGTTCGCCGGTGAGCGGTTGTTCCCGCCGCCGCGGCCGTCACACACGCGGCGCGCACGCAGGTCGGCGCAGTATGGGGTAGCGCTCCCGCGCCCGTCAACGAGGGCAAGCCCCCGCGGGCTCAATCCCGCAGCGTGGCGGTGGCGCTGCGGTCGGGTCCCCTGCGGACCTCGATCGCCGCCGGGAGCAGGTCTTTGACCTCGTCGTTGTGGGTGACCAGCAGCACCTGGCGGAAGCGGCCCTGCAGGTGGGTGAGGGCGTCGAGCATGCGCTCGCGCCGCTCCCGGTCCAGCGCGCCGAGCACCTCGTCGAGCACCAGCAGGCCGAGCTCGCCGGCGCTCTCGGCGATCACCAGGCTGACCGCCACCCGCAGCGACAGGCTGGCCAGGTCGTTCTCGGAGCCGGAGAAGCGGGCCAGCTCGTACTCGGTGCCGGCGTCGGCGATGCGGATGGCGTAGTCCTCCGGGTCGACCACCAGGTCCTGGTACTGGTGGTCGGTCAGCTCGGCGAACAGCGCGGCCGCCTCGACCGACAGCCGCCGGCCGAGCCGGGACACCAGGTGCAGCCGGAAGCCGGCCACCAGGTCGGCCAGGCGGGCCAGGTAGGCGGCCTCCTCCTCCAGGCCGGCGACGCGTTCGTGCTGGGCCTGCCCGGCCTGCAGCGACGCCTGGCGGTCCTGGGCGCGCCGGCGTGCCCCGGCCAGCGCCTCGGTGGTCCGCTGCCGCGCGCCGTGGGCGGCCTTGGCGGCCTCGGCGGCCGCCTCCTGCCGCTCGCGCGCCGCGGCCAGCTCGGCGTCGGCCGGGCCGAGCCGCTCGGCGTCCTGCTCCAGCCCGGCCGCGCGGAGGTCGGCCTGGTCGGCGCGGGCGAGCGCCTCCTTGGCCAGCACCCGCTCCTCCTCGGCCTGGCCGCGGCGGCGCTCGAGGTCGGCCAGGCCGAGGGCGGCCTGCTCGCGGGCGTCGGCCGCCTGCCGTGCCCTGGTGTGGGCGTCGGGGTCGAAGCCGGGGTCCGGCACCTGGTGGAGGGCGGCGCGGCGCTCCTGGACGTCGGCGGCGGCCAGCTGGAGGGCGGCCCTGGCGCCGTCGGCCAGGGCGGCCGCCCTGGCGGTCTTGCTCTCGGCCGTGCGCGCCGCCTCCAGCTTGCGGACCAGCCGGTCGCGCTCGGCGGCCAGCTCCCGGCCGGCCTGGACGGCGGCCGCCTTGGCGGCCTGCGCCTCGGCGGCGGCCGTCTCGGCCGCGGCGAGCTCCTCGGCGTGGTCGTGACGCACCGTCTGGTACGTCTCGCCGAGGGGCTGGCCGCAGGTCGGGCAGGGGGCGGCCGGGTCCAGCCGCGCGCTCCGCTCGGCGGCCTCGCGGGCCGCGTCCAGCCCGGCGGCGGCCTTGCCGGCCGCCTCGCTGGCCTCCGCGTGGCGGTCGCGGGCGGCGGCCAGCGGCTCCTCGGCGGCGTCGACGGCGCGTTCGGCGGCGGCGCTGGCCGCGGCCAGCTCCGGGGCGCCGGCGGCGTCGCGTTCGGCGAGGGCCAGCGCCCGTTCCGCGGTCCGCTGCCGGCCGCTTGCCTCCTCCAGGGCCAGCGCCAGCGCGGCGCGGCGGGCCGCGGCCTCCCTGGCCAGCTCCAGCTCGGCCAGCGGCGCGGCCGCCGCGGCCAGCTCGGCGAGCCGGGCGGCGGCCGCCTCGATCTCCGGGCCGAGCCGGTCGGCTCGTGCGGCGCGTTCCTCGTGCCGCTCGGCCTCCTGGCGGTGGCCGGCCGCCTCGGCGCTGGCCAGCCGCGCCCGGCCGCGCAGGTCGTCCAGCTCGCGGGCGCGCGCCTCCGCCGCGGCGGTGGCGGCGCGCTGGCGTTCGAGGCCGGCCCGTGCGGCCTCCTCCGCCTCGGCCGTGTCCCGGTCGGCCTGCTCGGCGGCGGCCTGCTCGGCGGCGGCCTGCGAGCAAGCCGCCGCCAGCTCGTCCAGGTCGGGCAGGCCGGCCCTGGCGCCGCCGGCCGCGGCGCGGGCGTCGCGGGCCTCCTCGCGGACCCTGGCCAGGGCACGCTCGACCGGGCTCACCCCGAGCAGGTCGAGGACCAGGCGGCGGCGGTCGCCGGCGTCCATGGTCGCGAACGCGGTCAGCTCCTTCTGCTGGGCGCAGACCGAGGCGAGGAAGGCGCGCTGGCCCATGCCGAGCACCCTGGCCAGGTAGCCGTTGGCCTCGCGGGCCGACTGGGCCGCCAGCTGCCCGTTCAGGAACACCTCGACCTCTGGGGTGAGGTTGCGGCCCTTCAGCCGGCGGCGGACCTCGTAGGTGTTGCCCTCGTGCTCGAAGACCAGCCCGACCCTGACGTCCTCGCCCACCCCGGCAGAGCGCAGCTCCCACTTGTCGGTCCGCGAGTCCCCATACAGGGCATAGCGGACACCCTCGATGATCGTCGATTTTCCTGAGCCGTTGGCGCCGTAGATGCCGACCAGGCCGTCGGGGAACTCCAGGTCGACGGCCCGGTACACGCGGTAGTTGCGCAGCGACAGGGAGCGCAGGTGCATCGGCTAGCGCGCCTCCTCCTCGACCCGTTGCAGCACCGCCCGGCCCATGCCGGCCAGCCGTTCCCGGTCGTAGCCCTCGATCGGCACGCTGGCCAGGTAGCGGTCCCACTCGTCGGCCAGGTTCGCCACCGGCTGCGCGGCCAGCTGGGCGGCCTGCTCCTCCTCGGCCACCTCCACCAGGACGGTGACGACCAGGGCGCCGGGGAACACCTCGGCGACCTGGCGGCGGTCCAGCAGGCGGCGGGCCTCCGGCCTGGCGCGGTTGACGAACAGCCGCACCACCGCGCCGTCGGTCTGGCCGGGCGCGGCGAGCCCGGCGGCGGCCTGGTGGATCTCCGGCACCGACAGGTCGAAGGCGTCCAGCCGGTAGCTGAGCAGCGGCCGGCCACCGGGGACCGGATGGTGGCGGACCTGGCCGGAGCCGGTGTCGAGGCTGAGCACCCCCTTGACCGGCGGTTCGCCTTCCTGCGGCAGGTCCTTGAAGCTGAAGCTGTCGGTCGAGCCGGGATACCAGGCGTTGGGGGCGACCTGGGCGAAGTTGTGGAAGTGGCCGAGCAGGACGCGGTCGAACCCGGCGTCCAGGGTGGCCAGGTCGACCTCCAGCTCGCCCACGTCCCCGTAGGTGTAGCGGCGCGACAGGACGGTCACCGCGATGTGGGCGATCAGGAGGTTCAGGTGGTCGCTGGAACGCGCCTCGGCCGCCAGGCCGATCTCCAGCTTGACCTCTTCGGCGCCGGCGCACTGGGGCACGGCGTGGACGCGCAGGCCGGGCAGCA
Source organism: Actinomycetota bacterium (assembly GCA_036004165.1). GTDB lineage: Bacteria > Actinomycetota > CALGFH01 > CALGFH01 > CALGFH01 > CALGFH01. The sequence goes on along the minus strand of DASYRU010000424.1, from coordinate 49 downwards.
GGTCGACCGGCTGGTAGGCGCCGCGGTAGACGAAGCGCAGCGCCGGGAA
>DASYRU010000423.1:0-2032 GCA_036004165.1 Actinomycetota bacterium | reverse complement strand
CGCCGCCGAGCGCCGTTCCCAGGTCCGCTCCCTCGACCGCTCCGAGCGGGTGCGCACCTACAACTTCCCCCAGGACCGGGTCACCGACCACCGCATCGGCCTGTCGGTCGGCGACCTGCCCGGCGTGCTGGAGGGCCGCGGCCTCGACCGGATCATCGACGAGCTGGCCGCCAGGGACGCGGAGGCGGCACTGGCCGCCGCCGGCGCGGAGGCGTCGGCGTGACCCGCACGACCAGGAGCGAGCAGACCGTCGCCGGGGCGGCCTCCTGGGCGGCCGCGGAGCTGGCCGCCGCCGGCTGCGTCTCCCCCTGGGCCGAGGCCCGCTGGCTGCTCGAGGAGGCCCTCGGGACGCCGCTGCCGGGGCGCGGGCCGCAGCCGCTCCCCGCGGGCGCCGTCCAGCGGCTGGAGGCGATGGTCGCCCGGCGGGCGGGCGGCGAGCCGTTGCAGTACGTGGTCGGGTGGGCGCCGTTCGGGCCGCTGCGGTTGCGGGTCGGGCCTGGGGTGTTCGTGCCGCGTCCCGAGACCGAGGGCCTCGCCGAGCGCGCCGCCGTCCACCTGCGCGCCGCCGGGCAGCGGCCCCTCGCGGTTGACCTGTGCACCGGCTGCGGGGCGATCGCCTGCTTCCTGGCCGCCGAGGTGCCTGGCGCCCGGGTGGTGGCCACCGAGCTCGACCCGCAGCCGCTCGCCTGGGCGCAGGCCAACACCGCCGTCCACGGGATCGAGCTGCTCGCGGGCGACCTGGACGGCCCGCTGCCGGCGGAGCTCGCCGGCCGGGTCGACGTCCTCTGCGCCAACGTCCCCTACGTGCCGACCGGAGCGATCGCCACCCTCCCAAGGGACGTACGCGACCGCGAGCCGCGGCTCGCCCTCGACGGCGGCCCGGACGGCCTCGACGTGCTCCGGCGGGTGGTGGCAAGGGCCGGGCACTGGCTGGCCCCCGGCGGCTGGCTGGTCTGCGAGATCGGCGACGACCAGGGCGGGGCGGCCGTTCGGCTGCTGGCATCGGCGGGCCTGACCGAGGTCGCCGCGCGGCCCGACCTGGCCGGCAGCGACCGCGTGATCGAGGGCCGCTGGAGGGGTCCGGGCCGGAGGGGCCCGGGGAACCCCGAAGGCCGGAGGGGTCCGGGGAACCCCAGGGGGGTGCCCCGGTCGGTCGGGCCCCGGTCTCTGGGGCCCGGAGGGGTGCCCCGGTCGACCGGGGGGGAGGCATGAGCGCCGGGAACGGCGACCCGCGGGTCATCCCGATCCCCGCCGACGAGCGGCAGTGGGAGTCGCTGCTGGAGGTCGGCGGCGAGATCGTCGCCCGTGGCGGGCTGCTGGTGCTGCCCACCGACACCCTCTACGGGGTCGGCTGCGACCCCTTCAACGCCTCCGCCGTGATGGCCCTGTTCGCCGCCAAGGGCCGCGGCCGCGACCTGCCCCTGCCGGTGCTGGTGCACAACTGGCGCCAGGCGATCGGCCTGGTCGAGGAGATCACCGAGCAGGCACAGGCGCTGATCGCGGCCTGGTGGCCGGGGCCGCTGACCCTGGTGCTCAGGGAGGCGGCCGGCATCGGCTGGGACCTCGGCGACTCCCAGGGGACGGTGGCGGTGCGGATGCCCAAGCAGACCTTCGCCCTGGCCCTCATCCAGCGCACCGGGCCGCTGGCGGTCAGCAGCGCCAACCGCTCCGGGGAGCCGAGCCCAAGGACCATGCCCGGCATCGTCGAGCAGCTCGGCGACCAGGTCGGGGTGTTCTTCGACGCCGGCGCGGCCAGCGACGGCCTGGCGTCCACCATCGTCGACCTGTCCGGCACGCGGCCGCGGATGCTGCGGGAGGGCGCGATCCCGGCCGCCGAGATCGAACGCGTCCTCGAGGAGCCGCTCGCCGATGGCGCCTGAGGACCCCCCTCCGGCCGAGCCGTTCGGGCTGCTGTTCGTCTGCACCGGCAACATCTGCCGCTCCGCCACCGCCGAGGCGATCGCCCGCCGCGAGCTGGCCCGCTACCCCGGGGTCGCGTTGCGGGTCAGCTCGGCGGGCAGCCACGCGCTGG
>DASYRU010000422.1:0-2055 GCA_036004165.1 Actinomycetota bacterium | reverse complement strand
TTCGGGCTGTCGGTCGACGCCCCAGAGGCGCTCGACTTCTACGCCGCCCGCAGCCCGATCTTCATGGCGACCAGCTTCGACGCCCGGGCGGCCAGCGCCCGCGGCCAGCAGCTCGGCGAGGGCACGCCGATCCACCTGACGATCCCGACCGCGGACGCGTGGGTGCCGCTGCGCATCCTGGGGCTCGGCCACCGGCCCTCCGACACCGTCCAGGCCGACCTGTACCTGCTCACCGACCGGCGGCCGGCGCTGCTGCCGGCGCCCGCCGCCGCCGGCGGGCGCGGGGTCGCGCTCGAACGCAGCCAACCGGCGTCGGAGCGGCTGCTCGCCGACCTGCGCGCCGACAAGGGCATGGGCTGGATCCCGGCGTCGGACATGTGGCTGACCTATCTGCGGATCGACACCACGGCCGGCGAGCTCACCCACGACCTGGCCGTGGACTCGAGCGGCAGGGGCCGGCCTGACCCGGTCGCGGCCGGCCTGACCGCCGCCTCGGCCGGAGCCCTCCCGGCGACGGGCGGCAGCGCCGCCGGTGCCGCCGTCTGGCCGTGGCTGGCGGTCCCCCTCGCCGGTGCGGCGGCCCTGACGCTGCTGGCCCGCCGGAGCAGGGGGATGCGGTGAGGGGGCTGCTGGCCGCGGCCGGTGCGCTGCTGGCCGCCGGGCTGCTGGCCGCCGGCTGTGCCCGGGCCGAGGCGGGGCAGCAGACGGTGGTGGTGACCATGCACCATTCGAAGTTCCAGCCGGCCGTCGTCCGGGTGCCCGCCGGCGCCGCGGTGCGGTTCGTGCTGCGCAACACCGACCCGATCGACCACGAGCTCATCCTCGGCGACGACGCCGTCCAGCGGCGCCACGAGCGCGGCCGGGAACGCCACCATCACGGGGAGGTGCCAGGGGAGGTGTCGGTCGCGGCCGGCCAGGAGGCGGCCACCACCTACGCCTTCCCGGCGCGGCTGGCGGGCGGCACCCTCGAGTTCGCCTGCCACCTGCCCGGCCACTACGCCTACGGCATGCGCGGCCTGGTGGAGATCAGATCCGGGTGATCGCCAGGCGGCCGGAGCCGTCCACCGCCAGCGAACGCCGGCCGGCCAGCAGCTCCAGCAGCTCGGCGCCGACCAGGTCCCGGCGCCAGCCACGCAGGGTGCGGACCGGCGGTTCCGGCTGGCCGCGTCGGGCCGCGGCGACCACCTGGGCGAGGTCGTTGCGCGCCGCGACCAGCTCGTAGGCCAGGCCGGCGTCCAGCGCCCGAGCCCGGACCAGCGCCTCGGAGAGGGCGATCGCGGGCACGTCGGCCGGGTTGGTGTCGGGCCGCTCGACCGGCTCCACCGGCAGCGGGTCGGCGGCGAGGCCGCGGGTGACCGCGGCGAGGATCGCGTCGGCCCGCCGCCGCAGCGTGGAGGGCTGGATCCCGCGGATGCGCTCCAGCGCCTGCGGGGTTGCGGGGCGGCGCTTGGCCACCTCGACCAGCGGCGCGTCGGCGAGGACGGCGCCGACGGGGCGGTTCTCGGCGGCGGCGGTCCGTTCCCGCCATGCGGCCAGCTCGCGGGCGACCGCCCTGGCCGCGGGGTTGAGCTGGGCGATCCGCGGCAGGCGCTGCCAGACCAGCCACGGGTCCCGCTGGTCGCTCGCCTCCTCGAGGCGGCGGCATTCCTCCCTGGCCCACTCCAGCCGGCCGCGCTCCGCCAGCCGCGCCTGCAGCGTGTCGGCCAGGCGCAGCAGGTGGGCGACGTCGTCGCGGGCGTAGGCGAGCTGCTCCGGGCTGAGCGGCCGGTCGTCCCAGCGGGTGAAGCTGGCCGACTTGGCCAGGCGCAGACCGAGCACGTCGCCGAGCAGGCCGCCGTAGCCGGTCTGGGCGCCGAAGCCGGCGAAGCCGGCCGCGACCTGGGTGTCGAAGACCCCGCGGACCTCGGTGCGCCAGACCCGCCGCAGCAGGGCGACGTCCTGACGGCCGGCGTGCAGCACCACCTCGACGCCGGGGTCGGCGAGCACCTCCGCCAGCGGCGCCGGGTCCAGCCCCTCCTCCAGCGGATCGACCAGCTCGACCCGATCGACCGGGGC
>DASYRU010000421.1:0-1983 GCA_036004165.1 Actinomycetota bacterium | reverse complement strand
GGCATGGTTACGGCAGCGCTCCACGATTGCCGTAGCCGGTCGACGTTTGCACCTGCTCGTTACGGAACAGGTTGGGGGCCGTCCCGGTCGTTTCCGGTACCCGTCGCCGGGTGCCTGCCGCGACCGTGAGCCCGGTCCCCTACGTCGAAGTGTTGGCGCAAACGAAAAGCCGGCCACCAACATCGTCGGGCGCTGCCGACCGGAGCATTCAACCACCCTCCCCCGGGACCGGCAACCGGCCCGGCCGGCCGCCTTCGCGGGCGGCGATGCGGGCGACCTCGGCGGCGGCCGCCTGGAGGGGGACCGCGGTCTGGCTGCGGGCGGTCATGTCGCGGACGGCGGCCTGGCCGACGGCCAGCTCCTGCTCCCCGACGATGACCACCGTCCTGGCGCCGGCCTTGGCGGCGGCCTTCATGTGGCCGTTGAGGGTCCGCTCGCTGTAGGGCAGGTCGGCGACCAGGCCGGCCCGACGCAGGTCGCGGACCAGCCGCTGGGCGACGCCCGTGGCCGCCGCGACCAGCGGCAGGACCAGCGCGTCCAGCCGCCAGGGGTCGGCCGGCAGCCGGCCGGCCCGCTCCAGGGCGAGCACGGTCCGGTCGAGGCCGACGGCCCAGCCGATGCCGGGAGCCTGCGGGCCGCCGAGCAGCTCCGACAGCCCGTCGTAGCGGCCGCCGCCGCCCACCGCGTTCTGGGCGGCGCCGAGCACGGGAGCCTGCCACTCGAAGGTGGTGCGCACGTAGTAGTCGAGGCCGCGGACCAGCCGTGGCGCCTCCAGCCACTCGATCCCGGCCCCGGCGAGCAGCTCCTTGACCGTCTCGTCGTGGGCCTTGCAGGGGGCGCAGAGGAAGTCGCGCATCAGCGGCGCGTCGGCGGTCAGCTCCTCCACCAGCGGGTCCTTCATGTCCAGCACCCGCAGCGGGTTCTGCTCGGCCCGCGTCCGCGCCGCAGCCGGCAGCCGCTCGCCCAGCCCGCGCAGGAAGCCGAGCAGCCGCTCGCGGTAGGCGGGCCGGCAGGCGGGGTCGCCGAGGCTGGTCAGCAGCAGGGTGACCGGGACGCCGAGGCGGCGGAACGCCTCGTGGCCGACCAGCACCACGTCCACGTCGATGCTGGGGTCGGCGCTGCCCATCGCCTCGATGTCGACCTGGTGGAACTGGCGCTGGCGGCCGGCCTGCGGCCGCTCGTAGCGGAACTGGGGGCCGCTGCAGACCACCTTGGTCAGCCCGGTGGTGAGCCGGCCGTGCTCGATCAGGGCCCTGACGATCCCCGCGGTCAGCTCCGGGCGTAGGGTGAGGGAGCGGCCGCCCTTGTCGGTGAAGCTGTACATCTCCTTCTGGACGACGTCGGTGGCTTCCCCCACCCCGCGGGCGAACACCGCCGTCTCTTCGAAGATCGGCGTCTCGATCGGCTGGTAGCCGGCCAGGCGGGCCTGCTCCAGCAGGGCCCGCTCGACCTCGGCCCGGACGGCGGCCCGCGGTGGTAGCTGGTCGAAGGTGCCCTTGGGCGCCTCGAACCGCTGGCTCACCGCAGTCCCCCGCCGACCAGGTCGACCAGGAAGGGGTTGGAGGCACGCTCGCGGCCGACGGTGGTGGTGGGCCCGTGGCCGGGCAGGACCACGGTCTGGTCGGGCAGCGGCAGCAGGCGGCCGGCGAGCGACTCCAGCATCTCCTCCAGGGAGCCGCCGGGCAGGTCGGTGCGGCCGATGGAACCGGCGAAGACCAGGTCGCCGGCGAGCAGCCAGGGGCCGTCCCCGGGGATCGTGCCTGGCCGGCCGGGCGCGTCGGTGCCCGCCGCGGCCGGGAGCCGGAAGGTGACGTGGCCTGGGGTGTGCCCCGGGGTGTGGTCGACGGTCACCTGCAGGCCGGCCAGCTCCAGCACCTGCCCGTCGGCCAGCTCGCGGACCTCCTCGGGCTCCTGGAGGCGGAGCCCGGCGAGCAGCTCGCGGGTCTCGGGGGCGAACCCGGCCAGTGGGTCGGTGAGCAGGTG
>DASYRU010000420.1:0-5927 GCA_036004165.1 Actinomycetota bacterium | reverse complement strand
GGGATCAGCTCGTCGAAGGCGACGTTGCGGAAGGTGAAGCGCACCCCGAGCTTGCGGCCGAGCTCGACGGCCAGATCGGGGTCGATGCCACGGACCAGCGGCTCCGGCTCGCCCACCGGCCGGTCGAGCACGTCGGGGGCGAAGGCGTCGAAGAACTCCACCGGGGCGTACGACACGTCCGAGCCGACACGGATCTCGCGGGCGCTGCGGATGCGCTGCGGCAGCCGCCGGCCCAGCTCGGTCAGGCCCTCCCCCGACGCCTGGCCGCCCGCCGGGCGCTCCCCGCCGCCGCCGCCGCAGCCGGCCAGCACCGCCAGCGCCAGCGCGACGACCAGCAGTGACCGACGGCCGTGTCTGGTTCCCATACCGAGTTCCGCCCTTGCACCGTGCGTTGCTTTGTGGCAGCTTTGCTCGCTCGAAGCCCGAAGCCTACTACGGTCCCAAGGCAGCGTGCTGTCCCCCACCGCCGCCGCGGAGGCGGTTGATGCTGAACAACCTTTCGATCCGGCCAAAGATCGCGTTGATCCTGATCCTTCCGGTCGCGGCGCTGCTGCTGCTTGCGGGCTTGCGGATCGGCTCGACCGTCTCGACCAGCCGGCAGGCCGGCCGGGTCACCGGGCTCACCGAGTTCGCGCTGCGTGGCACCGCGCTCACCCACGAGCTGCAGAAGGAGCGCGCGCTGACCCTGCGGTTCCTGCTCGGCGGCGGTGCGGGGCCGGACCGCGGGGTCCTGCGGGCCCAGCGGGCCGCCACCGACCGGGCGCTGGCCGCCTACCGCGACAGCGCCGGCGAGCTCGACCGCGAGGCGCTCCCCGCCGTCAGTGCGGAGAAGCTCGACTCGGCCTCCAACCGGCTGGCGGGGTTGGCCGGGCTGCGCCGCGACGCCGACCGGCAGGCACTGGCGCCGTCGGCGGCGCTGGACGCCTACAACACCACCGTCGCCGACCTGCTGAACACCAACCGCGGGCTGACCGGCGGCATCGCCGACCCGGAGCTGGCCCAGGCCGTCGGCGCGTTCGTGGCCGTCTCCCGCATCAAGGAGCTGGCGGCCCTCGAGGGGGACCTGGTCATCGGCGTGCTCGCCCGCGGCCGCTTCGAGCCCGGGCAGTACCGGCGCTTCACCTCGACGCTGGCGACCCGTGCGGTGCTCCTCTCGGAGTTCCGCGCGGACGCCAACGACGTCCAGCGCGCCCTGTTCGTCGACACCCTCGTCGGCCCGGAGGTCCAGCGCGTCAGAGAGCTGCAGGCCAGCGCGGTCGCGGCGGAGGCGGCGGCCACCCTGGAGATCGACCCCGGCGAGTGGTCGGCGGTGACCGGCACCGAGATCGGCCTGCTGCGCAGGGTCGAGGAACGCCTCGGCGCCGCCGCGGTCGACCGCAGCCGCGCCATCGAGGCGGCCGCCCGCGACCGCGCGGCGGTCGACGGCGTCGGCGTTGCGCTGGTGCTTGCCCTGGTGGTGGGCCTGTCGCTGCTGGTCGCCCGGTCCATGCTGCGGCCCCTGGGTCAGCTGCGGTCCACCGCCGAGGACGTCGCCCACGTCCAGCTCCCCGGCGTGGTCGAGCGGCTCCAGCGGGCCGAGCCGGTCGATCTCGGCCTGGAGACCACCCCCATCGGGATCGGCAACCGCGACGAGATCGGCCAGGTGGCCAGGGCGTTCGACACCGTGCACAGCGTCGCGGTGCGGGTGGCGGCCGAGCAGGCCACGCTGCGCCGCAGCGTCGCCGACATGTTCCTCAACCTCGGCAGGCGGCTGCAGGCGCTGGTCCACCGGCAGCTGGAACTGCTCGACGACCTGGAGCGCACCGAGGTCGACCCCCAGCAGCTCCGCAGCCTCTTCCAGCTCGACCACCTGGCGACCCGCATGCGCCGCAACGCCGAGAACCTGCTGGTCCTGTCCGGCTCCGAGCCGGTGCGCCGCTGGAGCGAGCCGGTCGAGCTGGTCCGGGTCATCCGGGCCGCCAGCGCCGAGATCGAGGACTACACCCGGGTCGGCATCGTCCACACCGCCGAGGTGCGGGTCGCCGGCCACGCGGTCAGCGACGTCGTCCACCTGCTGGCCGAGCTGATCGAGAACGCCGCGACCTTCTCGCCGCCGGCCACGCGCGTGCAGGTCACCGGCGAGCCCGCCGCCCACGGCTACCTGCTGGAGATCGAGGACCAGGGCATCGGCATGACCCCTGCGGAGCTGGAGGAGGCCAACCAGCAGCTGGCCACGCCGGCGGCCGTCGGCCTCGAGCAGGCCGGGCGGCTGGGGTTCTACGTCGTCGGGCGGCTGGCGGCCCGCCATGGCATCAAGGTGCGGCTGCGCCGTTCCTGGTTCGGCGGCGTGGCCGCGCTGGTGCTGCTGCCGGCGAGCCTGCTCAGCGGGCCGCCCGAGGCGGGCGGGCCGACCATCGCCGGCGTGGCCGACGGGGAACCGCAGCACGCCCAGGTGCCGTCGCCGGTGCCGCGCGCGTTCGCCGTCGCCGACCAGGGCGGTCACGACGATGCCACGCCGGAATAGCCGGAAGGAACCCTGACGGGGGCGAGCACGATGACCGGCGGTGCGGCACCCGATCCTGGCCCACTGATCCGTCCGTACGCGCTCACCGACGGACGCACCGAGCCGAGCGGCGCCGAGCTTGCCGTCGAGGACCTGGTCGGGGCCGCCCCCTCGGCCGGCAGCCCTCCTCCCTGGCTCGGCCTCGAGCACCTGACGATCGTGCGGGCCTGCCGGGAGCTGTTGTCGGTCGCCGAGCTGGCCGCCATGCTCGACCTGCCCCTCGGGGTGGCAAGGGTGCTGGTGGGCGACCTGGCCCAGCAGGGGATGGTGGTCGTCCACCGCGCTCCCAGCCACGCCGGCGCCCCCGGCGTGGCCCTGCTGGAGCAGGTGCTGCAGGGCCTGCAGCGGCTGTGATTTCCCACCACCGCGCGCGTTGTGGTATGACCTAGCCGCCCTGTGGCCCCCCAGCCACGGGAGAACCTGTTCCCAACCCCCCTCGGGAGCGGCTTTCGACAGATGGCACCCTCCAGACGTACCTGGGTGCTTCGGTTGCTCGGCGTCGTCGCGGTCGGTTCCATTGCGGCGTCGCTGATCCTTCCCCTTCGAGCCGGAGCCATCGCCGCCCAGCAGGCGGCCGACGTGCCGACCCAGCTCAAGCAGGTCAAGGCGACGCTCGCCAACGCCAAGGCGGACGCGGAGAAGCTCGCCGACGCCCTCGACCGGGCCACCCAGGCCCTCAACCAGGCGGAGAACGAGCTGGCCGAGGCCGAGCTGCTGCGGCTGAGCGCCCACGCCCGCGGCGTGCAGGCCAACGCGGCCCTGCAGGACGCCACCGAACGGGTCGGGCGGCTGCGCGGGGTGCTCGGCGACCGGGCCCGCGGCATCTACATCGGCGGCGACCCCGCGGGCCTTGCCGCCCTGGTACAGAGCGGCGAGGTCGACAATCTGCTCAACCAGGTCGCGATGCTGGACCACCTGGCCAAGGAGAGCAACGACTCGCTGGCCGACCTGGTGGTCGCCGAGAAGGACTACGCGCTGGCCAAGGTGGCCCTGCGGCAGGCCGAGGACGACGCCAGGCGGGCCGGGACGGTCATCCGGAGGAAGATCGCCGAGGCGACCGAGCTGCGTGACGTGCGGGTCCAGGCCAAGGAGGCGCTGGACGAGAAGATCCGGCGGCTGGAGGGCGAGGCGGCGGTGCTGCGCGAGACCCAGCGGCAGCGGGCCGCGGCCAGGGTCGGCTTCCAGGCAGGCGGCGGCAAATGCGACCTGTCCGGCACCTCCGACGCGGAGTACTTCATCATCATGAAGGAGTCGCGTGGCGACCCGACCGCCCGCAACCCCAACTCGACCGCCTTCGGGCTCGGGCAGCTCCTGCTCGACCTGCGCCAGCGGATCCTCGGCGCCGACTACGACACCATCGACTGCGGCAAGCAGCTGCTCGCGTTCCGCACCTACGTGCGTGAGCGCTACGGCACCGCCGAGGCGGCCCAGGCGTTCTGGCTCGCCCACGGCTGGTACTAACTACCGGGCGGCCACCGCCCCCGCGCCGGCGCCGCGGAACGCGCCCTCGGAGAGCCGCTGGGCCAGCCAGATCGGCACCACCGAGATCAGGATCAGCAGCACCGCGACCACGTTGACGACCGGCGCCTGGTTGGGGCGGGTCAGGTTGGTGAAGATCCAGATCGGCAGGGTCTGGTCGCCGGCGCCGGCCGTGAACGTGGTCACGATGATCTCGTCGAAGGAGAGCGCGAACGCCAGCAGGGCCCCTGCCAGCAGCGCCGACCGCAGCGCCGGGAAGGTGACGAACCGGAACGTCTGGGCGCCGTCGGCGCCCAGGTCCATCGACGCCTCCTCCAGCGACCGCGACACCCGGCGCAGCCGCGCGACCACGTTGTTGAACACCACCACGATGCAGAAGGTCGCGTGGCCCACCACGATCGTCCACAGCGAGAGCGGCACCCCGAGGAACCGGAAGGTCGACTGCAGGGCGATGCCGGTGACGATGCCCGGCAGCGCGATCGGCAGCACCACCAGCAGCGACAGCGTGTCGCGCCCGAAGAAGCGGTGGCGCTGGACCGCGAACGACAGGGCGCTGCCGAGCAGCAGCGCCACGACGGTCGCCCCGAGCGCGGCCTTCACCGACGTCCACACCGCGTTCCTGGCGCCGGCGTTGTCCCAGGCGCGCGCCCACCAGTCGACGGTGAAGCCGTCCGGCGGCCAGCTGGCGACCCTGGCCGGGTTGAAGGACTCGACCACCACCACCAGCAGCGGCAGGTAGACGAACGCCAGGCCGATCGCCACGAACAGCCGGAGCGCGATGCGGGCGGACCGCGACAGGTACATCAGAGGCTCTCCAGGGCGCCGGCGCGCCTGGCCGCCAGCAGGTACACCAGCATGATGACCACCGGCACGGTGGCCAGGGCGGCCGCGAACGGCAGGTTGTTGGCCGGGCCGACGTTGGCGTAGATGACGTTGCCGATCATCTGCGTCTTGCCGCCGACGATGTTGACCGCCACGTAGTCGCCGAGGGTGAGCGAGAAGGTGAAGATGGAGCCGGCCACCACCGCCGGCAGGGCCAGCGGCAGGACCACCGCGCGGAAGGTCCGCCAGGTCCCCGCGCCCAGGTCGGAGGACGCCTCCAGCAGCGAGTCGGGCAGCCGGTCCAGCCCGGCGAAGATCGGCAGGATCATGTAGGGCAGCCACAGATAGGCCAGGACGATCCACAGGGCGCCCAGGCCGAACCCCGGCGCCCGCAGCCCGACCGGCTCCAGCGCCCAGTCCAGCACCCCGCCGGTGCCGACCATCACCCGCCAGGCGTACGCCTTCACCAGGTAGCTGGCCCACAGCGGCGTGAGCACGGCCGCCACCAGCAGCGGCCGCCAGCGGCGCCTGGCCACCTTGGCCATGAAGAACGCGATCGGGAAGCCGAGCAGCACGTCGATCACGGTGACGCCGGCGGCCAGCAGCAGGGTGCGCAGGGTGATCGCGCGGTACACCTCGCCGCGCAGCAGCGCCGAGAAGTTCTCGGTGGTCGGCTCCCGGATGATCGTGCCGGTGAAGCTGTCGGTGGACCAGAACGCCGAGGCGAGCAGCACGAACAGCGAGCCCAGGTAGGCCACCACCAGCCACCCGACCGGCGCTGACAGCAGCAGGGCGAGCCGCAGCCGCGGCGCCCGCCACAGCGCCCTCGATAGGGGGCGCAGCGGCCCCCCGGCGTTCACGCCGACCTCAGCCCTTGATCTCGGTCCAGGCCCGGGTCCACTCCGAGTAGTCCTTGCAGGTGCGTCCGCGGCTGTCGCCGCATTCGGCGATCGGGGTGGTCCAGTAGGCCACCTTGGCGAAATAGGTCTCGTCGTCGGCGTGGAAGGTGGTGCAGTGGTCCTTGTCGGCGGTCTCTGCGCAGGAGAGCCGGTTGGCCGGGGCCTCGCCGAACCACTCCGCGACC
>DASYRU010000419.1:0-2701 GCA_036004165.1 Actinomycetota bacterium | reverse complement strand
GCCCGAGCCGGAGGTGCTGTTCAACCCCGGCCTGGAGACCTCGGTCATCATGGTGCCGGCGCTGATCGGGGTCATCCTGGTGTTCGTCGGGGTGGTGGCGACCAGCCTCGGGGTGGTCCGCGAGCGCCAGGCCGGCACCCTCGAGCAGCTGGCGGTGATGCCGTTCCGCCCCTCCGACGTGTTCGTCGGCAAGATCCTGCCGTACTTCGTGGTCGCGGCGGTCGACCTGACGGTGATCACCGTCGTCGGCATCACGCTGTTCGACGTCCCGTTCCGCGGTTCGGCGCTGACGCTGGCGCTGGGGGCGACCCTGTTCCTGTTCGTCACCCTCGGGCTGGGGGTGCTCATCTCGACGGTGTCGCAGAACCAGGGCCAGGCGATCCAGCTCGCGTTCATGACGGTCCTGCCCCAGATCCTGCTGTCGGGGATGATCTTCCCGCTGGCGTCGATGGCGGCAGGGGTGCGCTGGATCGGCTACGTCCTGCCGCTGACCTACTTCATCCAGATCTCCCGCGGCGTGATGGTGCGCGGCACCCCGATCGAGGCGCTGGTGCTGCCCCTGAGCATGCTGGCCGTGCTCGGCGTGGCCGTCTTCGGCCTTTCGGTGGTCCGCTTCCGCCGCGACCTGGCCCCTGCCGGCACGGCGCGGGCAGAGGATGCCGGGGAGCGGCGCACGATCACGGCGGCTGCGCGATGAGCGGCTACGGGGTGAGCGACCTGCGGGTCCGCTACGGCGGCCAGCTGGCCGTCGACGGCGTCAGCTTCACCGTGCAGCGCGGGACGGTGACCGCCCTGGTCGGCGGGGACGGCGCCGGCAAGTCCAGCGTGCTGCGGGCGCTGGCCGGCGCGGTCCGGCCGGCGGGTGGCGGCGTGCGGCGGCCAGACGCGCACCGCATCGGCTACATGGCGGCCGGCGAGGCGGTCTACCGCGACCTGACGGTCGACGAGAACCTCGCCTTCAGCGCCGGCGCCTACGGGGTGCGCGGCGCCGAGGCCGCCGGGCGCGCCGCCGAGCTGCTGCGGCGCACCGGCCTCCAGGACGCCGGCGACCGGCTCGGCGGGCAGCTCTCCGGCGGCATGCGCCACAAGCTGGCGCTGGCCATGGCGCTGCTGCACGAGCCGGAGCTGCTGGTGCTCGACGAGCCCACCACCGGGGTGGACCCGGTCAGCCGCGCCGAGCTGTGGCGGCTGATCGCCGCCGCGGCCGCCGCCGGTGCCGCGGTCGTGCTCGCCACCTGCTACGTCGACGAGGCGGAGCGGGCCGCCTCGGTGGTGGTCCTGTCCGAGGGGCGACCGCTGCTGGAAGGGTCGCCCGAGGAGGTGGTCGCCCGCATGCCCGGGGTGGTGGTCGACTCGGCGGTCAGGCTCGACCCGGTGACCTCATGGCGCCGCGGCGCCCGCTGGCGGACCTGGTCCGCCGACGGGACCGTCCCGGCCGGCGCGGCCCGCGCCGAGCCGGACCTGGAGGACGCGGTGATCGTCGCCGAGCTGGCGCGGCCGCGTCGCGCTGGGGAGGTGGCGGCATGACCCTGGTGGAGATCCGCGGGGCGCGCAAGCGCTTCGGCGAGGTGGTCGCGGTCGACGGCGTCGACCTGGAGGTCGCGCCCGGCGAGGTGGTCGGCCTGCTCGGCGCCAACGGCGCCGGCAAGACGACGCTGATCCGGCTGATCCTGGGGCTGCTGCGGCCGACCGCCGGGACGGTGCGGCTGTTCGGCGAGCCGCCGTCGCGCCACACCCGTGCCCGGCTGGGCTACGTCCCGCAGGCGCTCGGGCTCTACGAGGACCTCACGGTCGCCGAGAACCTGGCCTTCAGCGCCGGCGCGTTCGGCGCGGCGCCGGGACGGCTCGACGGGGCGCTGGAGGCCGCCCGCGGCGAGCTGGTCGCCGAGCTGCCGCTGGGGCTGCGCCGGCGGGTCGCGTTCGCGGCCGCGCTCGCCCACCGCCCGGACCTGCTGGTGCTCGACGAGCCCACCTCCGGCGTCGACCCGCTCGGCAGGGCGCGGCTGTGGGAGACGATCTGGGAGGCGGCGGCGGGGGGCGCCGGCGTGCTGGTCAGCACCCACTTCATGAGCGAGGCCGAGCAGTGCGACCGCCTGGTGGTGATGGCCGCCGGCCGGGTGGTGGCCGCCGGCGGCGCGGCCGAGATCGTCGGTGACGCCAGCACCGTGGAGGTCAGGGCCGAGCGGTGGGAGGCCGCGTTCACCGCGCTCGACCGGGCCGGCTTGCCGGCAGCGCTGGTCGGTCGCCGGCTGCGCGTGCCGGACGCCGACCCGCGGCAGGTCGGTGCGGCGCTGGACGCTGCCGGGGTCAAGGCCGCGGTGCGTGCGGTGCCGGCCACCCTGGAGGAGACCTTCGTGGTGCTCAGCGGCGACGGCGGGGAGCCGGGGGCGGCGGCGCCCGACCGCGCCGGCGTGGTCTGATGGCCAGGACCGGGAGGCGGCCGGGGGCCAGCAGGACCCGCGACGCGATCCTCGAGGCGGCCCGCCGCGAGTTCGGGCAACACGGCTACGACCGCGCCACCATCCGCGGCGTGGCCCGAGGTGCCGGCGTCGACCCGGCGCTGGTGCACTACTTCTTCGGCACCAAGGCGGAGCTGTTCGCCGCCGCCATGGAGCTGCCGGTCAACCCGGCCGAGCTGGCGCAGACGCTGCTCGCCGGCGAGCCGGAGCGGATCGGCGAGCGCCTGATCGCCACGTTCCTG